>CAZBEU010000311.1:0-5092 GCA_964491005.1 uncultured archaeon
GTAAATAGTTGAAACAATATTATATTTTTCTGATAAGTATCTCAAAGATAAAAATTTTTTTATTCTCATCATTTTAAAATGATGATTAAGGTTATTTAATTCTTAAATCTTTTTTGAAGCGTTTTTTCATGGAGAAAGAAAGCGAGAATAAGAAAAATGAATCCAAAGATTAGAAAATAACCGAAATCAATGAGTAATCCATATGTTCCAAATGTGCTCACTTCTCCTAAACCAACATTTAACAGATCAAGGAAATATGTTAAGGGTGAGATGAGTGTTATTGGACTAATGTTGATTGACGTGAATAAAGGACTGATAAATATCAGTGGAAATTTAATTAATATTGTGAGAATCATAGTATTTGCGGGAGTATCCGTTGGAGGAACTGAAAGAATTAAACTAAATGACGAAAATGAGAATGCTGCTAATAAAATCCCAGGAATCAATAATAATAAATTTAATGATTTCCACAAATCAAAAAATATGATTCCTAGAATGAGAGGAACAATGGAAAATAAGCATCCAAACAAGAAAGAGCTCCATACGTTTCCGAGGAGAATGGTTTTTATCGAGACAGGACACGTTATTAGTCGTTCTAAAGTTTTTTGTCTTGTTTCCCAAGGAAATACAACTGGTCCAATTGAAGTAGAAGTTAAAAAAAGTACCATCACCATTAACCCCGAAATGATATAAATGGGCTTGATATTCCTTCCCACGGTAAATGCCAGAAATAACATGATCGGAAAAAGGATTCCTTGTATGACCACTGGACCTTTATTATAATAAATCCTAAAATCCTTTTTAGCAATTGCAAATGATCTAATTATTTGATCTGCAAATAGGGTTAATTTGGATCGTTCCTCAAACATTTTCTCTTTAATTTTTATCACCTTTCTTTATTAGATTGATGAAGACCTCTTCTAATGAGGGTTCTGGAGTGCTAATCTTCTTTATTTTAATATTATTTAACTTGGTAAATGTGATTAAGCTATTTAAAGCTTCATCTAAATCGTGAACCGAAACACAATACTTCTCTTTAATTTTCTCAACACTCCTAATTCCATCTAAGTTACTAAAAGAATTAAGAGGAGTTTCTTTTGATAATGATAAATTAATTATTTGGTATTGATTTTCTATTTTTTTTAAATTCTCCGGAGTATCTAATTTTATAATTTTTCCCTTATTAATGATTGCAATTCTATTACACAGTTCATTAGCTACATTCATGTCATGGGTCGTTAAAAAAATGGTTCCTCCCTTTCTGTTATATTCCTTGATTAAATTCTTTATTATAATGCTGGATTGAACATCCAATCCAGAAGTAGGTTCGTCTAAAAACAAGATTTTTGGATCACTCATTAAAGCCATGCATAATAACAAACGTTGTTTCATACCTTTAGAATATTTTTTAGCAAGACTATTTCGTCTTTCAAATAATTCAAATTTTTTAAGAAGTTCCTGAGATCTTTCAATCCTTACTTTTTTTGGAATACGATATAGTTTTCCTATAAAATCCAAGTTTTGTTGTCCCGTTAAATCCAAATAAACATTTGCCATCTCTGGAACATTTCCAAGAATTTGTTTTATCCTAATTTGATTATGCCACACGTCTTTTTCATAAATTTCAATCCTACCTGTTGTAGGTCTTAACACTCCTGTCATCATTCGAATTGTAGTAGTTTTACCTGCTCCGTTTGGTCCGAGAAATCCAAAAATCTCTCCTTCTTTTACATTAAAACTTACCTTTTCTACAGCTATTATTCCCTCAAAATGTTTTGAGAGATTCTCCACATTGATTACATTCAATATCATTTCTCCATGAGATTGTTAATTATGATTAGTTAATACAATAGGATACTGAAAAATCTATGAAAATAATAATATTTAACATTATTTCATATTGTCCTCTCTTAACTCAACATTCTCCAAATAACCAAGCCCTCTTGGAGTTAAGCCCCACCCATTCTTTACTTTTTCAACAAATAGAGCTTGTTCAAGCATGGATAGATGGAATGTTGCCATCGATTCGCTTAAATTAAAATTACTCATAATTTCTTCTAAATTTTTGACCTGCTTTTCTATAAATACCAGGATCTCTCTACGAACTCTGTTTTGGAGAGCTCTTAATCCCCTGCTATGGTCCTCCTTTGGATCATGTAATTTTCCTTTCTCTTCAAGATTTTTCAACCATTTTTCTTTTCTATTTAAAAAGTTATCGTTCATTTTTAATCTTTCTTAGCATATATTTTCATGATTGATATCTATTTTAAATTTATTAAAAAACTGTAAATTTAATAATAAAAAAAGTTTAATTTAATAAATAGTTAATAATTTAGAATAATTATTCATAATTATAAAATATCAATTAAGATGGAAAAAGAAAATGGAGAAATATTTAGAATCATCACTTGATGAGGTTCAAACAGAAAAAGAAGTTGAGAATTTAATTAACACAAATGTTAATGTCATAATAAGTTGTGGTCGAAACGGTCCCATGTGCTTACCTGTTTATGGGGCTTTTGAAGTTTTAAAAGAAAAAGAAAAATATTCGGATATTAAATTTGTTGTTATGCCTTTTGATGTGCCTGGAGCATCAATTATTCGAGAATTACCGGAATGTCAACTCTTTATGGGTCTTCCATTCACAATCTATTATAAGAATGGAAAAGTTGTTGGAGCAACCTCTTCACTTCAAGATGTAAATTCAATAAAAGCAAAAATAAATGAATGTTTTTTATAACATTCGTAATCTGCAATAAGATTATAATGATTATAACAGCATTTAAGAAAATATGATGAAGTGCCTTTTAAGGAGAGTTTAACAATGAGAAAATATGATGTAATTATTATAGGTGCAGGTCCTGCAGGTATTGCAGCCGCAATATTTGCGGCTCGTGGCACATTATCTGTATTAGTAATTGATGATTCCGCTCCTGCGGGAGGCACAGTTAAAAATACTTATTTAGTTGCAAATTATCCTGGATTTCCAGAACCAATCTCCGGATTAAATCTTACCAAGAGAATGTTCAATCAAGCTAAGTCATTTGGTGCTAAATTCGAATTAGCAATAGAAATAACTGATTATAATTTTAAGGATGATTTGAAATGGATTGAAGTTGATAATGATGAAAAATTTGAATCAGAAAATATTATTATTGCTACAGGAATCAGTCCACGCAGATTAAATTTGCCGGGTGAGCAAGAATTTAAAGGTTGTGGAATTCATTATTGCGCTGCTTGTGACGGAGACTTTTATTCTGGAAAAGATATAGCTGTAATAGGTGCAGGAGATACAGCAATGAATGAAAGTTTAGTTCTCCTAAAATATGTTAATTCAATTACATTTATTCATCATGGTTTTCATAATCTTAGAGCAGAGAAATGTACAGTTGACCAAGTCATGTGTCATAAAAATGTAACTATGATATGGAATCATGAATCCCTAAAATTTGAACGAGATGGTGATAAAATGATTATAATTGCAGAAAACGTAGATACCAAGGAGATTGTTAAAATTAAGAGAGATGCATTATTTATTTTTGTAGGAATGAAACCCAATAGTGAATGGTTGAAAAATTCAGGAATACATATTGATGAACGAGGATATATTCCAACGGACGAAAATTGCATTACTAATCTGAAAAATGTTTATGCTATTGGAGATATACGTGTTAAAAAGTTTAATCAAATTACAACTGCTGTAGCAGATGGTACTATTGCAGCGTTAGAGATTATTCAAAAGAGTTCATGTTCGCTCTGAATACTTCTTCAATTTAAACGTTAAGATATGATATTATAATAGAAATATTTATTGTAGTTAATAGAATTTTCAAAGATTAAAATGGTAAAAGAAATCGAAATGAAAATAAAAAGTAAAAAAAAAATGTCAAAATGGGGTGTTAGCCCTAAAATGATTTTATATTTATTACCCTTTATAGTTTTATTTACAATCATTCATTTTTATTTTTTTCCAACCTTTCAATTACCAATTAATCCCTTTTACACGATTATTATTGGAATTATCTTATTGATGCTTGGTTTCATTATATATATTAAAACTTTAAAAATAATAAATAAAGCTCATTCAGAATCAAGGCTTGTTACACATGGGATATATGCATATGTGAGACATCCACTTTATTCATCTTTTATCTTATTTATGACTCCTGGAATTGTACTCTTATTTAATAGTTATATTCTATTTTTTATCCCTATAATATATTATATAATATTTCGAATACTAATTAGAAAGGAGGAAATGTATTGTTTGAATCAATTCGGTGAATTATATGTCCATTATAAAAAAAAATTAAATGCAATATTCCCAAAATTTAGAAAATACAAAGAAAAATTATAATTGTTTTAAAATAGCTATTTATCATTTTGTATGTAAAACAAGTATGTTAATTTAACAGAATTATTCCAATCCAAATAATGAAAATAATATTTTTTGAGTAATTATTTATAGAGGTTTTTTCTTCTTTTTTTGAAAGAAAAAAACAGAGTGTTTCTAAATATAGTAAAAAATAGAAGAGATTTCATTTAATTCTTAATTCTTCGACCGATATATTTGAGTAATTTTTTCTTATATTCAATATAATCCTTTCCAAGTGTTTCTTCTAATTCTTTTTCTTCTAACTTAATTCTTAAATGAAAATTAATAATAAAGATTACAATACATACGAATGTTATCCATGTTGGAATTATTAAAGTAAATCCTATTGTTATTGTGTGTAATGCAAGATAAATAGGATTTCTGGATATTGCATATATTCTTGTTGTTATTAATTTAGCTGAGTCAAATTTATTTACTGAATTTTTCAAAGAATTAAGCTTTATATAAGCAATGAGGAATAGGAGATCTCCAATTATTACTAATATTCCACCAATATATTTCAAAGGTTCAATATTTAGAATATCTATTGGTAAAAAAAGATTTAATTCAAAAAAGCTTTAATCTGTAAGTATATGTTTAGTTGGGAAGAATTATCTGTAGATAATTAAATTAATCTAAATTTAGTAAAATAATTTTAAAAATAAAATTATTCTTCATGGAAAATGCAGTAATTTTAATGGAAAATCAAAGTGAAAT
>CAZBEU010000312.1:0-2529 GCA_964491005.1 uncultured archaeon
TGATGCAATGTAAAAGCTAAAAGTAATATGAAGAATCCAAATATAATCAATATTGAGAAATCAATTAAGATACCAAATGTTCCAAATGCACTAATATCTCCTAAACCTGTATTTATTAAATCTATTAAATAGGTTAAAGGAGATATTAATACTATACTATTAATATCAATAGGAGTAAATAATGGACTTATAAAGATTAAGGGAAATTTAATTAATATCGTCATAACCATTGTATCTCCCGGATTTGTTGTAGGAGGAGAAGAAAGAATTAAACTTAATGCACCAAATGTTATTGCAGCTACCATCATTGTTAAGATAATAAAAAGTATATTAAAGGCATTAAATATTGATAACGAAAAAATCCCAATAATTAAAGGAATTGAACTAAAAATCATCCCATAGATAAAACCACTCCACAAATTTCCTAATAAAATTGCTTTTAAAGAGATAGGACTGGTTATCATTCTTTCAAATGTCTTTCTCAATGATTCCCAAGGAAAGATTATAGGTCCTATAGATGTTGATGTTAAGAATAAAACCATAGTAATCAATCCAGAAAAGAGATAATTTGATGAAATATTTCTTCCTATTGTAATAGCTATAAATAAAATTATTGGAAATATTATTCCTTGAATCAATACAGGAGGTTTATTATAATAAATTCTAAGATCTTTCTTCATAATTATAAATGATTTCCTTAATTGAGATGAATAGGTTTTTATTTTTGTATTTTTTGATATTATTTCTTCGAGACTAATATAAACCACCTTCCTCACTAATTATTTCTAAAAATGCATCCTCTAATTTTGGTTGATAAGTATTAAACTGTTTTAGTTTTACATTTTTAGACTTAAAATAAGCTATAAGTTCATAAATAGCATTATTCACATCATCAACAATAATGTGATATCTATTATTGATAGATTCTACATCTTTTATTGTCTTTAATGATGTAATCTCTTTTATATCAACCATTTCTTCCAGATAGCAATCAATTGCTTGGAATTTTTGTGTTAAATTTCTTAAATTTTCAGGTGTATCTAAATTTATAATTTTTCCTTGATTAATTATAGCAATTCTATTACATAATTCATTTGCAACTTCCATATCGTGTGTTGTGAGAAAAATAGTCATTCCTTGTTTATTATAATCCTTAATCAATTCTTTGATAATTCTAGCAGATTGAACATCTAATCCTGATGTTGGTTCGTCTAAAAAGAGAATCTTAGGATTATTCATCAATGCCATGCACAAAAGTAAGCGTTGATTCATACCTTTTGAATATTTTTTAGTTTTAATATCTTTTTTTTCATGCAACTCAAATTTTTTCAATAAATAATTAGCTTTTCCTATTCTTTCCTTTTTTGAGATATTATATATCTCTCCAATATACATTAAATTTTGGAATCCTGTAAAATCTAAATATGCGTCTGCCATTTCGGGTACATTTCCCATGATTTGTTTGCAGGAAATGCTATATTTCCATAAATCATATCCATATATTGAAATATTCCCTAGAGTTGGTTGTAATACGCCTGTCATCATTCTAATTGTAGTCGTTTTTCCTGCGCCATTCGGTCCTAAGAGACCAAATATTTCTCCTTCTTTCACTTTGAAGCTTATATCATTAACTGCTTTTATTGAATTATTTTTTTTTTTAAAATTATTTTCAATATTATTCTTGAATTTCTTTTTTTTTGAGGATTTAAAGGATTTTGATAGATTTTCTACGATAATTGCATCCAATTTATACACTCCTTAATTTTATTTCTTTTATTTTCTTTATTTTTCATATTTAATATGATTTTATTTGCTATAGAAAAAGTATTGTTAAGATATATCTCATTAAAACAATTTCCATAACAATTTGTTACATTCATTTGTTAGTGATATATTTTGATTAATTAAACCATTGGTTTAATTAAACAGAATATTTAATTAAATCTAGGATTTAATTATATTTAAATATTTTTTTTTTTTATTTTATTAGTAAAAGAAAAAGTAAGGATAATGACAAAAGAAATAAACTTTTTAGAATTAAAATCTTATATTAAAGCTTTACATTGCCCAATTAGATGGGACATCATTGAACTATTAAAAGATGGACCAAAAAGTTCCGAAGAGATTTTTAATATTTTAGTGAATAATGAAGGAATAGATAAAGAGAGTATTAATAGAAAATGCAATGGACAATGTAAAAATAAAAATAAAAATGATATAAAAAAACCTACACTATATTATCACCTCCGTGAATTAGAAGCGGTAGGTATTATCAAGATAAAGACATTAAAAGCTAGTGAGTATAAAAGAGCTCCAGAGAAAGTATGGAAATTAAATATTGAAAAATTAATAATCAATTTGAAATTTTGACTTTCTTTTTGAATTAAAAAATTTGTGAAAATTTCTCAAAAGAAAAGAAATCGCTAAGGTAAAAATGAAATGTTTATTTGATCGTGAAATCCTTCTTTTGCAAAGCTTACGCTAATAATCAATATAAAGCCTATAATTTATAAATGACAAGAATAATAT
>CAZBEU010000313.1:0-4044 GCA_964491005.1 uncultured archaeon
AGAATTAATCCTCAGAGTCCCATTCAACATCCACAACTTTCTTGTCATCTTTGTCTTTGTCTTTAGATTTATAGGATGCTCCTCCTGCTCCAGAACTTCCTGTGTCTTGTGCGCCCCCCATTCCCCCTGGCGGTATCCCAGTAGCACCTTGAGCCGCTCTTTGTGCTTGTTCTGCAGCTTGTTGATAGGCTTGTGCTTGTCCTTGTTGACCATAAATTCTCTGAGAGAATCCATGCATAGCTTTTTGAAGATTTTCTGTCCCTAATTTAATTCTTTGAAGATCATCTGTTTTGATATCTTCTTCCAATGATTTTATTGCAGATTCAATTTGATTTTTTTCATTATCTTGGATTTTATCTTTATTCTCTTCCATTAATTTCTGTATTTGATAGATCATTGATTCTGCTTGATTTTTCGTTTCAATTAATTCCTTGGTTTTTTTATCTTCTTCTTCAAATTTATCTGCATCTCTAATTTTTTGTTGAATTTCTTCTTCAGATAATCCTTTAGCACCAGTAACAGTAATCCCAGTTTCTTTTCCCGTACCTAAATCTTTAGCAGTTACATGGACTATTCCATCAGTATCAATAGAAAATTTAACCTCAATTTGAGGAATACCTCTTGGCGCTGGAGGAATCCCAGTCAAATGAAATTGTCCAAGAGAGATATTATCTTTAGCCATTGCTCTTTCACCTTGAAGTACATTAATAGTAACTGCTGGCTGATTATCAGAAGCAGTACTAAATGTCTCTTGTTTTTCCGTTGGAATCGTTGTATTTCTTTCAATTAATTTAGTAAAAACACCACCAAGAGTTTCAACACCTAATGATAATGGCGTAACATCTAATAATAAAAGATCTTCAACATCTCCAGCAATAACACCCCCTTGAATTGCGGCTCCAATAGCTACACATTCCATAGGATCTACTGAATGTTCTGGTTCTTTATTAAAGAAACTCTTAAACCTCTCTTGAACACATGGCATTCTAGTTGGTCCTCCAACTAAAATAATTTTATCAATTTCATGAGGTTGTAATTTACTATCCTGAACAGCACGTCTCATTATAGGATCTAATCGTTTTAAAACAGGATCAATTAAAGATTCTAATTTTGCTCTAGTAAGTTTCATTTCTAAGTGAAGTGGATTGCCATCTTTTTGAGTTATATAAGGTAAATTTATATCTGTTGATAATGTAGTTGAAAGTTCGATTTTTGCCTTTTCTACGGCATCTTTAACTCTGATCTTAGATTTTTCATCATCTCTGAGATCAATACCTTGTTTATTTTTAAATTCATTGCTTATCCAATCAATGAGCAGATTATCCATATCCGTACCCCCAAGTTGGGTATCTCCTGCAGTTGATAATACTGAAACTACACCTTCTCCATATTCCATAATAGTAATATCAAAAGTACCACCACCTAAATCAAGGACACATATCTTCATCAATTTTTTGGATACTTTGTCTAAACCATATGCTAAACAAGCTGCTGTTGGTTCATTAATCATTCGAACTACTTCTAAACCTGCGATTTCTCCAGCATTTTTTGTAGCAGTTCTTTGAGCATCATTAAAATAAGCAGGAACGGTAATTACAGCTTTCTTAACTTCTTCTCCTAGATATTTTGAAGCATCATTTTTAATTTTTTTAAGAATCATAGCAGAGATTTCCTCTGGACTAAAATCTTTTCTTTCATTACCAACTTGAACATTAGCTTTATAAGTAGTGCCCATTTTACGTTTAATTGCAGTTATAGTACCTTCTGGATTAGAAAGTGCTTGTCTTCTTGCTGGTTCACCTACTATCTTACGTCCATTTTCATCAAATGCAACATATGAAGGAAATGCTTTCCCACCAAGAGTTCTGCCCTCTGCAGCAGGAACTATCTCTGGTTTTCCAACAGCATTAATAACGGCACAAGCACTATTTGAAGTGCCTAAATCAATACCTATAATTCTTTCTTTTTTTGTTGGTTTTTTATTTTTTGACTCACTCATCTTTCAGTTACACATTTTATTCGAATTATGAAATTAATCTGGTATAAAATTTATCACATTAATTATTTTTCTTATTGATGTATAAAGAAAATAAAATTTTAAATTTTATGACTTAGAGATCATTATATTCTATACAAATTTTGCTTTTCGATCGAAAAAAAAATATATGTAAAGAAGCCTATATCTATAATAATAAAATCACAAGTAGCTTCAGCATCTTAAATTTTTTTCTTTTTCTTATAACTATATTTAAAAATTAAACCAGACTATTTTTATAAAATACTTAAATAGAATAAAAGACATAACAGAACTTGTATGTTACAAGAGAATAATAGATCTGATGAGAGTTATCAAAATATTGATCCTGTGATTGACAATATAAATAATAAACCAAATTTTAATGAATCATCAAAAAAAAAATATTATTTTCAAATTGATGTAATGAAAACAATATGTATTATCTGTGTTGTAGCAATACATAATGTTGGAAGATATATGTTTCCAATTGAGCGTTTTTGGCAAGTTTTACAACCAATACCCTTATTTTTGATTATAAGTGGTTTTAATTTTGCTAATTCTTTTAAAAGACAGAATTTACATAAATTAAAGGAGATGTATACCTTTAAATATTTATCAAAATGCTTTTGGCGTGTTATTTTTCCTTTACTTCTTATAAATTTACTCTGTATTATCATGGATATGATTGCAGTAAGTATAACTTCTTATCATATTTATGGATGGTCTAATCCAGAATTATGGTTTGTAAGTTGGGGTGATAATAATAGTGGTTTTCCAGATGTTTCATCTCCTTCAATATCGGATATTATTATGGGATCCCCTATATTTCCTGGTCCTGGAACTTATTATATCCCAATATTAATACAATTTGTTGTTTTCTTCCCTCTTATATATAAACTTTTTGAGAGGAGTCCAATTATAGGTTTGTTACATTGTTTCATAATCGAAATAATATTTCAATTATTGATTGCTCCTAATATTGTTGAACCCGTTGGTGATAATAACCTATTTTTTTGTGGAAATATGTTACGGTATTTATCTGCTATTGGTTTTGGTATATGGTTTGTAAATAATCACGATATTCTTTCAAAAAGAAATTTACCTATTGTTGTTATGAGTGTAATAAGTTTATTTATCTTATTAGCATTTTTCTTTGGAGATATTTGGTTTCCATGGTTGGATGATTTTAGAATAGTTGGATATAATGTATTCAAACGAAATATTTTTACTAATTATGGATTTAGTTTATCGTTTCTAAGAACTGAACCATGGTGGGGTAAAGCCAACTTTCTAACATATTTTTATCCTGCACTCTGGTTTTTAATATTTATGAAGATATTACCCTCTAATCCAAATCCAAATAATAAAATTAAAAAAGGAACAACAAGATTCTTTAAATCATTTTCAAAGATTACCTATCATATTCTTTTAGTGCAATTGGTTTTTTTCTGGGTAATTATTCCTTTATCAGACACCGAATCATTTCAATGGAATGTGTATTGGTATAATCTCTCAATCTCTGATTTAGCTGGACCTTATGCAGATGGTTTTAATCTTCGATGGTTAGAAGTACCACTGAATGATGCAATCGAGATACTTGGATTAAAATATTTGATGTTTATAGTAACTTTTATTGTTATTATAGCATTATCAATTGGATTTTATCTAATGGAGAAATATCTTCAAAGGGGTTTAAAGTATTTAAGTAAAGCATTATTCAGATAAAAGATTAAGATTTGATAATTCAAATATATCTTTTTTTTTGTAAATTTTTTCTAAAATTATTGCTTTTTTCTAATTTTTAAAATTATTATTATATTTATTCCAAAAGGAGAGCGATTATATAAACTAATTTAAGAATTAATTTAAGAAATAAAGGATTAATTATTTTAAGAAGAAAGAAAATTGTTTAAGTTTATGAATATTAAATATAAAATTAAATTTGGATTATTTAATGATTTTAAGCTTTTATTTGAGAATAAAATATTTAAGATTTCCTTATCTATTAATTTAATTTATGCAGTTAT
>CAZBEU010000314.1:0-15737 GCA_964491005.1 uncultured archaeon
GATTCATTTGGAAGGCCTTTTAGAAAAGGTTCAGTAGGGATTGCAATAGGTTGTGCCGGAATAGAACCATTATTGGACAAAAGAGGATATAAAGATTTATATGGGAAAGATTTAAGATCAACATTAATAGGTCAAATAGATAATTTAGCTTCTTCTGCTCAACTTATAATGGGAGAATGTGATGAAGGCCTTCCCATTGTCCTTATTCGAGGATATTCATTCTCATTATCAGAGAATGGATCAATTATATCAA
The DNA here is from genome assembly GCA_964491005.1 of uncultured archaeon. Classification (GTDB taxonomy): domain Archaea; phylum Asgardarchaeota; class Lokiarchaeia; order Sigyniarchaeales; family SOKP01; genus JAFGOA01. Next base: position 254 of record CAZBEU010000314.1, read on the forward strand.
TTTTAAGAGAAAAAAATAATGATCTTTTTTTGAAGAAAGATGAATATATGATTGAAAATTTTCTAAAAGGTCGTAGAAGTTATAAGTCTGAATATTCAAATAGAGAAGTGGATCAAAATATTATCAATGCTTCTATAAAGATCTCTCAATTTGCACCTAAAGCACATAATCGTATATTTGGGAAATATATTATTCTTAAAAAACAGCAAAGAAAAGATCTTATTGATAAAATGAATCAAAAACTATGTGAAGATCTGACAAAAGATAATAGATCTGAAGATTTTATTTCAGAAAAAATTGCGAAAACACGAGACGCCTTTTTAAATGCCCCCATATTGATTCTATTATGTTTAAATATCAATAAATTGATTTCTTATCCCGATCAAGAGAGAAAGAATAATGAATTTTTGATTGGAGTTCAAAGTATTAGTTCTTCTGCAATTTATTTTATTTTAGCATTAGAATCAAAAGGTTTAAAATCTTGTTGGTATTCTGCTCCTTTATTTGCATCGGAAATAGTTCAAAAGGTTTTGCAGTTATCTAAGAACTTAAAACCAATGGCATTTTTCACAATTGGGTATCCAACGAACAAAAAATAAAAAAAGATATTTAATTCCACAAACCGCTTAAAAGTGAATTATATTGAGTGATAGGTATTTATTATTGGCTGGAGGGATTGGTGCAGCTAAATTTATTGAAGGGTTTATAAATGTTATAGATCAAGATAAATTGGATATTATTGTCAATACTGGTGATGATATTGAATTATTTGGGCTACAAATATGTCCAGATTTAGATATAATTACCTATACTATAGCAAATATTGTAGATAAAAATAAGGGTTGGGGGATTAAAGATGATACTTTTATTTGTTTAAAAATGTTAAAAAATTATTATGATATCGGATGGTTTAATATAGGAGATAAAGACCTATCGACTCATATCTTTAGAACGGATCTATATAAGAAAGGATTAAGTAAAACAGAGATTACAAAAAGAATTTGCGAGAGATTAGGTGTTACTGCAAATATTATTCCAATGAGTAATGAAAAAGTTGAAACCTTTATAAAAACGCCTAAAAAGCTAGTACACTTTGAAGAGTTTTTTATTAAATACAAAAATAAACCAAAAATTTTAGATATTACCTTCCAAGGAATTTCTACATCAAAACCGAGTGAGAATATCTTAAAAAAAATAAAATCAGCAGGAAAAATAATAATATGTCCATCCAATCCGATTGTCTCAATAGGTACAATATTATCTGTTCCTGGAATAAAAAATGCACTAAATAGTGTCAAAGAAAAAATTTATGCAATTAGTCCAATAATAGAAGGAAAAGCAGTTAAGGGACCAACCAAAAAATTCTTGGAATTTTTTAATATAGAGTGTTCTTGTTTAGGTGTAGCGAAGTATTATAAATCCTTTTTAGGGAATTTTATCATAGATATAAAAGATAGGAATTATAGATCAGAAATTGAAAAATTAGGGATAAAAACATACTGCCATAATACAATAATGGAAAATTTAGAGAAAAAAAAAGATTTAGCAAAATTTTTAATTGATTTACTATAATATTTATTTTCATTATGTAGAACCAGAAGGGTTAGGTGATATCTCTTCTTCAATTTTGGGTTCTTCATTTATATCTGCTTCTATTTCTTCTTTTTTAACATAATCTCCAACTGAAGCAAGAATTTCTTTTATTTTACCTTCTTGTTTTAATCTAAGCACTAAACCTCTGCTTTTTATAAAGGATATAATCTTTGCTAAAACAGGAAAAAATAACATAATTGGCAATAATAGAATAATAATTGCTTCTGGGTTATAATCCATTTCAACAGATTGTACAATAGCATCAGGTAATCTGAAAATATTCACAAGAAACCATTTTGGATGGATAATAATAAAGCTTATTATTATCAAAACTCCTAATCTTAATAAAGTATTTATTAATGTAGATATAACTAGATTTTTTACTTTAGGGGACGAAGATTTTGCTGTTAATGTGTTTTCTGCTTCAGGATCTTCTCTAAATAATCTATCAACATAACTTCCTAAACGTCTAGTTTTTGATGCCGCTTGGATTAATTTTATCTCTTCAGATTCAAGTTTTTTCTTTTCTATCATTTCTCGAATATATGAGAATTTTTTTTCTTTTTTCAATAGAAATTGTTCTATGGATTCTCTCTCTGTGCCTAATTCCTCTTTTTTCTTTTTAGCTTCTTCTTTTATTTTATCAATATTAGTAGTAACATGTATAGACTCCCTACGTAATAAAGTTAGTTGGGCTTCCAAACGTTCACGTCTTTTAAGAGACGGTTTTGTTACAGTATCTGCATAACTTATTTGAAATGATATTTCAAGATATAAATAACTGATAATTGCAAATAAAATGATTGGAGTACTAAAAAATTCGAAGACATTATCAATAGGTATTGTTGAAAACCCTCCGCTTAAGGGGTCTACTAATTCATTTAAGTCAATTATCCCCTTTCCTGAAAGAAAATCATTAATTGGCTTAAGCAAACCAAATAAATCAAGCATATCTTTAAATCCATTTATCATCAGTGGAAATATAATCATTGTAACCAAAAATCCGATTGCTTTTAAATTGTTTTTTGGATTACTCTGTATAATTCCTCTAATTAAGTATATTATAGTAAAAATGAAAATCAATTGAAATATAAGTAAATATATATCATTTGTTAGAGTTAATATATTTGATAATAATAAATCAGGAATCTTTTCAAATGAAGGTATTGTTCCATCTGAAAAACTAAACCAATCACCTAATAAATTCCTGAAGAAGAGCTGCATAAAATTAATCATTTCTTGGCCTCCAATTGCACTAAAAAGTCCTCCAATTAAATAAATAATACCCATAACAATACAATATAATAACAAGAAAATTATTAGACTGAGTAAATCTTTTAAAGCATAAATAAAATCAATTACTACCCAATTTTCATCAACCATTAAAACCTCCTGAAAATTGAATAAAGAGAAAAAAATAGTTATAATCCATACAAACAATAATGCATTTAAAACCCTTAAAAGTATTAAATATATTTTTCTTTCCATTTTTATCCCTCTTCTTTAAAATGCTTTTCCCTTCTTTTTTGCTTCTAAGTAATTACTTAATACTTGGTTCATCATATCATCAGGTCCCACGGTTATAATATTTATACCTAAATTTCGAGCTTGTTGTTTTATTTCAATGATATGTTCCATCATCTCTTCAGCTATTGCTTCTGCTAGAGCTTTATCTGTTGACGACAGATCTATCTCGTGAATTTCGAACCATGGAGAAAATGGATTAATTACCATAACTGTGTGTCCAAAAGGTATAAGCTTTTTTAGTCCATCTTTAATTTCCTTAACACTTGCTTCCAAATCAGAAATAATAAATATCAGACTTCTTTTTTGATATCTTTTTATAAAATAATCCATCGCTTCAAAAATTCTACACTTACCCTCGGGTTTTACTCTCGCCACAAAATCCAGTATTCGATAGAAATAGTCTTCACCACTACCTGGCTTTAAAAAGTTAAAATTCTTTTTATCAGAAAAAGTATAAACTCCCACATTATCTCGTCGTGTTAATGAGATCTTAGCTAATAACATACAAGCCCGGATAGCATATTCAAATTTAGTATTGTCTATTGCACCTCCAGCCATTGAATTTGAAGAATCTACTAAAATCATCATGCTAATATCTCTTTCAGTCTCAAATTCTCTAACTATTAATTTTTGAGTTCTAACACTTGCTTTCCAATCAATTAATCTGAATTGATCTCCAAAAACATATTTTCTCATACCATAAAATTCTGACCCTAAGCCTTTTTGTTTTGATCTCTGAATACCATAGTTTAAATTTAATGATCTTTTTGATCCTAAAATCTCAATTCTTTTTATATCTTCATATGGAGGGTAAATTAATACTTTAGTTATACTATTTGGTATTATTCTTTCAGCAGAGTTAAATCCAAGGCGATCTTTCACAGTCACAGAAAGTGGTCCAAGGGGATATTCTCCTCTTACTTTTGGTTCTAATACATAAGAAAATTTAATCATTTCTTTTGGACCTATTCGAGTACTTATAAAATTTTCACCGAGAATCAATCTAAAAAGTTCTGTATTGACGTAATCCCTAATTTCTATAAAGTCAAAACTATTTTTTCCGGTGTTTTCTACAATTACTTTTATATGTACAAAATCGTCTTTAAAGATCTTTTCTTTTTCTATTTCTCTATGTACTCTCAGTTCTTCCACATTCATTTGATAATAAAATAATGGGAGACTAATAACAGAGCTAAACAATAAAATTATCCCAAAATAGATTAAAAAATAATTTACAAATGAAAATCCTGCTCCCAAAAAGAATACACTAAAAAGGATTAGTGTTCTTCCTTTTCCACCTAGCATTTTTTCTTACCTCCCATCTTTTATTATCATCCTTTTCTTATTTTTTCCAGATTTTAAAAAAAATTATATAGGAACTGGAATTTCCTCCATTATATGTTTGATTACTGCCCGAACGTCAAGTCCTTCTAATTCTGCTTCTGGTTTCAATAGAATACGATGATTTAACGCAGGAACTGTTAATGCTCTTACATCATCAGGAGTTACATATGATCTTCCAAGTATTGCTGCTCTCGCTTTTGAACATTTCATTAGTACTAAACTTGCTCTAGGTCCACATCCAAGTCCGATCTGAGGATGATTTCGAGTTTTTAAAATAATATCTCTTATATATTTTAAAATTCTATCATCTATGTATACTTGATTTACTAAATTTTGAGCAGCTAGTAATTCAGGTCCTGTTGTAATTCTTTGTATCGAAGGATTATCACCAGATAACTGTCTTCTCATTATTTCAACTTCCTCTTCCTTTTCTGGATAATCTAACCATAGTTTAAAAAGAAATCTATCTACTTGTGCTTCTGGTAATGGATATGTACCTTCCATTTCAACAGGATTTTCTGTCGCTATGACCATAAATGGTTTTTCTAATTCTAATGTTTGACCTTCAATTGTAATTTGTCGTTCTGCCATTGCTTCGAGTAATGCAGCTTGAGTTTTAGGAGCACTTCTATTTATTTCATCTGCGAGTACAATATTAGCAAATAACGGTCCTTTTTGAAGAATAAAAGTACCCTCTTCTTGTGAAAAAATCTTCGTCCCAGTTATATCTGCTGGGAGAAGATCTGGTGTAAATTGGACACGTCTAAAAGATACTCCTAATGTATTTGCAAAGGTCTTTGCCATAACTGTCTTTCCGAGCCCTGGAACGCCTTTTTACCAATAATTCTATTTGAATTATATTTCTAGTAGGACGTGTCCATTTACGAGGAGTGAGATAAATAATTGTTGAAGTATTTCACCACATCCCACTATAACCCTACTAACCTCGGAAAGAACTTCTTGTGCAATTTCTCTTATAGGTGCTACATCTAAGGTTTCTTGATTTTCAGGATTTATTTTTACCTTAGTTGGTGTCATTTTTTTTTATACCTTCCTTTTTTTTTATTTTTTTTAATTATTCAATAATGAATAAACATGATATTATATATTATTTACAACCCATTCCATCTCAAAAAATAGGTTTTCAAATTGTATTTCATCTCTAATCTTTAATTTACCCAATTTTAAGTCCATAATAGTATCGATAAAACGAGCAATTCTTTTAACTTTATTTTTTGTAATATTAGGATCTTTTAGTTGAATCAATTCTACAACATTTTTTGTGTTTAGCTTTTTATCACCCAATTGTACATTTAATTTTCGTTCTAAACGACGATTTAATAATGTTAATGCTTTACTATATTGTGCTTTATTATGATACCATTCTATTTTTTTAGCAAAAAATGATGATGTCCTAAATCTAATAACATCTTCTTTTTGTTCTTCTCTTTTAGTTTTTTTCTTTTGAGCTTTTTTACTACCTGATTTAGGTAAATACTTCCTGAGTGAATAAACCGCAATAAGTGGATATAACCAAAGTGTTACAGGATTTGTACTAAGATGAATAACGTATTGCAATATAAATCCAAAAATCCCTGCTGAACTTAAATCTCGTGATTGTTCAGGGCGAATATGAGCCTCATCAAAAACAACAATCCAATCAGACTTAGGATTTTCGGGTTGATCTTGACGAGTCAACCATCTTATCACATTTCTTCCTAATATTTCGTTATCATATGGTAAATTTATCATTTCATTATTCCATAGGCTTGCATCTGAAGAAACAAAGATACGGTTTTTTGATGTTTCTTTAGACATAAAAACAGCAGGAGTGAAAGGAAATCCCAATGGTAATTTTAAAAATTCTTCTGGAATATCAAGAAGTATATTTAAAAAGGTTAAATCAAGATAATCATCTTCATAGTCATATTTTTTATCATTATTTTTATCTACAAAACTAAATACATCGCTAGAACTTCCATGGACATTCCAACCAAAAATATCAACCAATGGTCCTCCAGCTGCAGCTGAAGCTGCTGAAAGTATAACTTCGTGTACTCCTGAAGTAATTCCCGTAGAATGATCTTCAAAATTTGTGATTATAGGAAATAATGGATTTACACTAAATGATGCATTATCACGTAAATATCCTGTTGGAAATAGAGTCACTGGAACTAAGTCCTCAATTGAACTTCCATTAAGTAAATTTAATGCGCTAGCAGCAAATATTTCCCATAATAATTGACTTGTTGAACCATGATCATGGCATAATAAAAGAGAATTTCCATTTTGAAAAAATTTTATAAAAAATGGAATCTCAAAAATTGGATTATAGAAAGAATTTGGGCCCATAAGGACTAATAATACTTTTTTATCAGTTCTTTGTAATGCACTTAAGCTAGATTGTAATGACATTACATCATAACCCTCACCATCAATATCTTTAATCATGTTACTAAAATCAGAACACCCAAAATCCCCATGATTATATATTGAAAAATTATGATCATTAACACCTTGGTCAATAACTGGCCCCAGAAGAGGTACTAATGAAAAACCAAAAATAATAGCAAATAATGCTTGTTTATATAAAGAACCATGAGATCTTTTTTGTGATTTTAATTCACGAGTTTTATTAATTCTAACGTTTCTAGCATATATAATCAACCCTATTCCTGAAAAGAGTGCCCCTAGATAACATGCCCAAGGTATATAATTCAGAAAGACAGGTAACTCTCCAGGATGCTCCTTTGTATAATAATTGATAAAACTCTCAAGAGAAATCCCAATAATAATTAAATAAATCATTAAAAATATGTATATAATTCCTTTGGAAATTTTTACACTTCTTTTTATTGGTTTTATCATAGCTCTTCCTTCCTTTGTCCCTTCTTATAATAGTTTTAAAATCTAAAATTCACTATAAAAATCTATTATCTAATTACATATCAAATCCAAAATTTTTACCCGTTATTTCATGATATAAATTGGAGAACATAGTCATTGTAAATTTAAATTCATTTTGTGTTGGTTCTAATCCTCCATATATTATATCTTCAATTTTTTTTATAAATGGATAAACAGATTCTGGTTTTTGTCCTAATTCATTTACACACGTTATCGCATATTCTCTAATTGTTTGATAAACCATTCTTGGTTTGTCATATTTATTTTTAATAAGATCATTGTAAATGAGATAAATATATGCAATTGCTTCTTTTGATCTACCACTTTTTAGAAGGACATTTAAATTTTCTTTTTTCCTATCTACATTAATAAACTCTTCTTCTGGTCTTGTACGAGGCATTTTTTTTTCCACTTACGTAAGTTTATTTTTTTTTTTTTTATTTCATAATGATAACTTTACTTTTTATATGTTTATTTTATATTTGTAACTTTTTTTTTTTTAAAAATTTAAAACAAAATTACTACCTGTTAAATAATGATATATAGGTGAGAATAAATTGACGGTTTCATAGAATTCTTTATCTGATACTTGAAAAGGTCTAGCATAAATAATCTCTTCAACTTTTTGAATGAATGGATAAACTTTAGATGGATCTAATTTAAAATCCCTCACTGAAATGATCGCAAAATCTCTGATTGTTTCATTTGGTTTTTTCATTCTTCCGTATTTTTTGCTCACCAATTCGATATATATTGAATTAAATAAATATGATAAAGCTTCTTCAATCCTTCCAGAATCTTTTAAAATTTTTAGATTTAATATCCTCTGTTCTAATTCTATTACAATAGTTTGAGAAGCTAATAATCTTTGATTAAAACGTTTATAACCAAAATATCCGACAACTCCAATTGCACTTGCAATAATAGGACCTCCGATTATAAAAAACCATTGGAGTGGACTTAAGGGAATTCCTGAAGGTGGATGAACTGGTGCTTGAGTTACATTTACTGAATACCAAGAATTTGAAAGAGAATAATATCCGCTTCCGGCACTAATATCAATACTTATAGTTTTAGTTCCTAATCCACCAGGAATAATAAATGGAAAAGAAAAGTCTCCATTATTATCAGTTGTTGTGTCTCCCTTATAATCACCATCATAAGAGATCTCAAAATCACGATTTTTAAATTCACGCAAACTATCAGTCGAATCCACTATTTTTCCACTAATAACAATATTTTGACCTTCTTCAACTTGTGATTGATTATTCCAATTACATGTAAGGTCTCGAAATATTTCTATATTTGTGATATTTGTATATGAAAATTCTGCAATTCCAGGGACAGTTGGATACTCTATATATAATTTATAATCACCGCTAAGGGCACTAGATGGTACTCTTATATTACTTGGTATTTCACCATTAAAACCTGTTGATGTTGTCATTAAACTTCCAATAGGAGTTGATAATGCATTATACCATTGATATCTGATTGTTGCATATGGAATTCCTGCAGATCCATTTTCGAAAAATAAATAACCATTTAGATCTAAAAGATTTTCATTAGGCAAATGAGAAGTCATTCCTTTAGAGACACTAAAATAAGAAGTTGAATTAACATCTATAGAATAACTATTTGGATAATAAACATCGGATAGATTTGGATATGCTGGGTCAGTAACTTGTACTTGAACTATATGAGATTGATATACATTGAGAGAGGACTCAATTACATAATTAATTATAAATTCTCCTATACCATTGGTTGTATTTGTAAATCCTAATCTTAATTGATTATCAATCTTTAATGTAACATCAATATCACTTAGAAGGGTATAATTAGGAAATTGTTTATAAACCAAACCCTTAATAGTAATGCTATCACCTATAGCATACATATTTCCATTAATTTCATCATAATTAGTGAGATTTAAAGTTGCTAAATAAGCTGAAGATTTTATATTGTTTGAATCTTCTTTCTCATAATTTTTTAGATTATTATTTGTGATTAATGTGAATGAATAAAATGAAATAATAAAAATAAGACTAATAAGAACAAATAAAATCGCTATTTTATTGGTTTTGTCATGTTTTGTTTTCATTATCATAAAAATACCTTTTTATAAATTGTCATTTTTTTATGTTTGTAAAAAAATCTCCTGATTCGATTCTTCAATATAATTAGATTCTGGAGGTGTATAGGTATCCGAAGGATAGAAGTAAATCCAAATTTCAGTGTCCTCATCCCAATCATTCCCTACAGGGAAGATTGTAGTAAAATTCCCTAAAGAATCTGTAAGGACACTTGTAGAATTCAATACAGTCATTGATCCATCATATACAATTACTCGTACATAAACATTTGAAATACCAGTTCCATTGTCCCATTTTAAATTCCCATATATTTCACAACTATCTCCTAAATACCAATATGGGATAAATGTTCTATTATAAAATCCACTAAGAGACGTATCGGCAGTTACCGTAATATCTTTTGGAGTACTTGAAGAATTCACCATAAAATTATGAAGATCAAGATATGGATTTATATATATAGTACCATTAAAGTCAATTCTTATTTTATATGTTCCATAAGGGATGGATTGATCAATACTGTCTATTCTAAATTCAAAATCGCCATAATCATCTACAATCATGGTTTGAGAATAACCAATTTCAAAATTTAATAAATAAGAATAATCTTGATTAAATTCATTTAATAAAAGAATCTCAACTTCTAGACCTCTTAATCCAACCAATCCATCTTGGACAGTGCCATCAATAGTAAAAGGGTCAGTTCCTCGAGTAATAATTAGACTACTTGAGGGGATATTAATGTTAATTGCCTTATTTATAATAATAAATGTAGAATTAAAAACACTGGAACTTCCCCAATGTACAGTTATTTCATGAACACCAGCACTCCATCCTGTTGTAGAGATATTTGTTGAAAAGTATCCAAGAGGGGTTTCAAAACCATCATATAGATGACTATCTAATAAAAGATGTCCTTGATCTTCATCATAAAAGCTAACAGTTTCATAAGTGACTGGTAAAGTCTGATTAAAAATCCAAACTTCCAAAAAAATATCTTGACCTTGAATATAACTATTTGGAGGATTTGCATCATTATAATACGTTCTTGTTGGAGTACTCTCAATATTAAGATATATATCAACCATATCAGGATCTACCACTACTAAATCATATGTTCCATTGATTATATCAGAAAAGTTTGGATGTCCTGGGAAACTAAAGGATGGTCCTGTTGGAGAGTAATCAAAATCACCATTAAAAACAAGCTCGATGGTATAATTTTGTAAAGGAGTATTACTCGCAACACTACAAACAGTATAGAAAAATCCATTTTGATCTGTAATTATTAAGGTTGGTCCATTTAGATATGCAGCTGTTACATCAATAAGTCCATCATACATATGAACTGAAAGCATAGCATTACGAATAGGATGTGATTGAATATCACGTAAATAACCACTAATTGAAAACTCCGAATTAGAATATCCTGAGATCCTACTTACAATATAAGGATTTGGAAAAGAACTCATACTACTAAAAATGATATTTTCATTAAGTATATAATAGGTACTATTTTGTTTACCGCTAAACCTCGCATACATCAAATTTGGACCTGCTGGGATATAATTATTAACATAATAATAAAACAATGCCCATCCACTCCCATTGGTGGTATTAGAACCAATATTATTTGTAGCGTTAAAGAAGTTTACAGTAACTCCAGATTGAGGAGTACCAAATTCATCGATCACTCTTGCTTTTAATTCAATTGTAGAATATCTTGGAATTTCAGGATGATAATAGTCATAAGCATCAAAATTATTTATATAAAACCAAATATCATAATCTATCGCTTTAGTAATATTTAAATCTATTTTATTACTTGTAGCATTAATTAAAGGATCATAACCATATTCCCATAATCCTATAAAATTAGCTTGAAGTTCATATTCACCTACAGGAATTGAAGGATTTATCGAAAGAATACTATAAAATGTACCTGAAGAATCTGTACTAATTATTGAAGGAGATAGAACACCAATTAATGGGATTTGAGAAACCTTTTCAATAAGAGTATAGTTTATGTAACAATATCTACATAATTTACTATTTAGAGGATCAAATAAGGATCCACTAATCGTAACAGTAGGATCTATATCAAGATTAATATTTGAATTAGATTGAAGAGTAATTGTTAAATTAAGGTCATTTGAAGGAATATCTCCATAGACAGTATAGGTCGTAAAATTAATCGCATACATTGAAAAAGATCCAGAAATAGCATGTATTCCGACAGATTGTGAATCGTTGATATTTACAATAACGGATGCAACACCATTTTGATCTGTTAAAATAGTACCAAGATTCTCATTCATATATTCATCTTGGAAATTTATTGGTCTATTTTCTACTGAGACTGTTGGATGACTTAATATAGCAGTTATATTAGCAAAATTTGAACTATTTCTATATCCTGATGTAAAATTGGAGAATAAATTTAATGTATAATTATTAGATGCAGTAGCTGTTGGATCAATATTTTCACAAACATCTACTTGAACCCATTGTCCTTCTGAAGAAGTAAATGGGATATATACTTCTGACCAACTATACATATCTCTATATTTAATTGGGACATATCCATAGGTAGTATTTTCTTCAGCAAATCTAGTTTGAAATCCCGTTATAAATCTACTAGCAATACCAAATGCTCTTGAAAAAACTGTGAAAGCAGAAGCAAAATCAGACCATACTCCTTCTCTATAATTACAAAACCAATTTACATTATCCTCATTAGGACCTTGAGGATTATTTTCTGAAGCATTTAAATTAAAAATAAAATTATCTTCAAGGTATTGTTTAATTTTAATAGCTGTTTGGGCCACATTATCCGTACTGGTAATTATTGTTTGCAATTCATAATAACAATCTCTAAATTTATCATTATCAACATTATTAATGTAATCATTTATCGTTGGTGGTAATCGTAAATATGTGCTGTTTATTGCTGCTGTATTGTTATTAACTTTAGTAGCATAAGGAATCATATCATTTAGAGTATCTAGATCTAAACCAAACATATTATAATATAAATAATCTGGATTTGTGTCAGTAATATCAACAACTAAGGATGTTGAATTTAGTTCATTTTTTCTTATAATCGTATTATTAGGATTAATAATACTGGAAGATACACTATCCTCAATCACGTAAGGACTAGGAAATAAACTTGGTATCATAAAAGAACTAGTTCCAAGATCTTCAGGAGATAATTCCATAGCTATTGTTAAGAGATCTTGAGAGGAATAATTAGAGGAATAGCTTGAATAAGGTAAGAATGTATAAGTATCTAAACCAAATGAAGAATCCCATGATGTTCCAGTATATTCTTCAAAAGCTTCATATTTCCAAAGATTATCTAAAAGACTACCAAAGTTGTCATAGTCATAAATTCTAAAAACTTCAATATCAGAAAAGGCAAATAATGAGAGTAAATCAGCTAAATCACTTAAGTCTAGTTCATCAATATTTCCATCTAATAGATCTAAAATCTGATCTTTATATTCATCAGGTACTTCTCCTAAGCTACTTAAATATTCTAATAAATCTTGTAGATCCCAAGGAATAGGGGGTTGAATAAGTATCGGATACTCTGGCTCAGCATCGTTATAAGAGTCATTGGGATTTAACCGAGGAGATCCAAAAAGCCAACTAAAAATTACTACAGAATATGCGAATGCAGAGATTAGTATCGCAGAAATTATTATTAAAGAAATAACTCTCTTTTTTGTTATCCTTGGACCAAGAAGATCCTCATGAATACCAGACATAAAAAATATTACACAATAAGCCTAAATTTTTTAGATTATAATCAAAATTATACTATAAATAATTTTCTAAATTTCATTAAATATATATTCTGATATAAATAATATAAAAAGATTCATATAAATACTTTGAATTGAATAGATTAAAGAATTAATATAATTTAATTAAAAATTAAAATAAAGAAAAAATTTAAAATTCAAACCCACATTTGGTGCAGACGTTTTTCTTTGCATAAGTTGGTTTAGGGATATAACTTATTATTCGGGTTTTATCTTCAACCTCTTTTATAGCCGCTCCAGATGCAGCACAATTAGGACATAATTTTCTTTTTGTTCCAAATTGGTCCATTTCTATTGGAGGGCTAGATATGGCACCATAATTAGGTGTTTGTTCTGATACTCCTTGACCTAAACTTGATGACATAACAGCTTTTGGTTCTTTTAATTCCTCAATCCGTTTGCTCTTATATGATAGTTCTTGTTGCATAGTGCTTACTTGAGATTGTAAAGGACCTATTTGCTGTTGGAGTGACATATTTTCTTGTTCGATTTGTTGTACCTTGAGTTCAAATGTTCCTTTTTCTTGATTTAATTGTGCAATTTTACTTTCATATCCTTGAATTTGAGCTTGGAAAGTACTGAGATTTCCTCTCAATTGCCTAAGTTCCTGATCTTTTTGAAGAAGTACATTGTTTAATTCATTTACTTGACGTCTAAGAGCGGCAATTTCATCTTGAGATGCTATTGAGGGTTGAGCTGGTAGTGCCGAAAAAGTTGAAGGTGATTGAGGCATTTGTGGAGGTTGTTGACCTAGAGGAGGGGACATTGGAGGATGAATACTGGGAGGTGGAATACTGGGAGGTGGAGGAATCGCAGGACGTTCAAGGCCTCTTCTTAATGCTTCTTTTCTTTTCTCTTCATCATCATTTTGATAAGACATATAAAATCAATTTAAAATTAGTAAGTAATATAATTTGATTATTCATAATTAATAAATTCGACTATATATATAAAATTATAGCATAAAAAAAGATATTACATCAGAAACAATTCCAATATTGAGATAATTTTGTTCTCATATTTGGAATTAGTTTTGTATTTATATAATCAAGTAATGTTTCATCAGATGTTCTGGGTTTTTCTTCGATGATTTTTTGTTTTTCATTATTTAATACTCTTAAACAATTATAGACCGCAATTGCTTGTTTATCAATCTCATAACCACCTTCTAATGTTATAGCAATTCTATTTTTAACAATATCTTTAGCTATAGTCATTATTTTTTCTAGGAATAAAGCAGGAGCTTGATATGTCCATCCCATATTAGTTAATCTATCTGTCCAATGGGTATCAAATCCTGCAGAAATTAAAATAAAATCAGGTTTATACTCATATAATATTGGTTTAATTATTTCTTCAAAAAAAATCATTAGAACATCATCAGCTGCTTTAGGGGGCATAGGATAATTAATAATTTTTCCCTCTCCTTTTCCCTTTCCAATTTCATTAATAAAACCACTTCCAGGATATAAAGTTCTTCCATCTTGATGAGAGCTAAAAAAAAGGACATCTCCTTTTTCTGAAGGACTTCCTTGATAAAATATCTCTTGAGTTCCATCACCATGATGACAATCCCAATCGATTATAGCAACTTTTTTAAATTCTTTTTCTCTTAGCAAATATTCTGCTGATACCGCAATATTATTAAAGATACAAAAACCAGAACATCTATTTTTTCTTGAATGATGACCAGGAGGACGAACAATTGAAAACGCATTAGTAATATCTCCATTAAGAATTCTATCTATAGCTTCAAGATTACCTCCTACAGAGTATAAAGATGCTTCATAAGTCTTTGCAGAAACAGATGTATCCATATCAAGACTTTGGATCTTACCTGTTGAATCTGCAATTTTACTTATTTCTTTAATCTCATTAATTAAAGCTTCATTATGTACATATTTAATTTGTTCTAGAGTTGCACTTCTTGGTTTAATTAATTTAAAGTTAGGATCGTCTAGAAGTTGCTTTTCTTTTAAATACTCTATGATCGCAATTAATCGTTCATGAGTTTCAACATGTTGTCCTATGCGATGTTCTAAATATATAGGATCATAGATAATACCTGTGGTCATAATTCATTATCTTTTAATATTTTTAATATCTAAATAATAAAATATAATATATTCTTATTTAAATTCTGGAACTATTTTATATTTTTTTTTTGATTTAATTATTTTTAAATTT
>CAZBEU010000315.1:0-4062 GCA_964491005.1 uncultured archaeon
TCAGTTGTAGAAATCTTTTTTATAAGGTCTCTATGAACAATTATTATGCAATTTTCATGATCTTTTTCAATTTTTTGCTTAATTAATTTATAGATGAGGATAATATATGGAAAAGTACTTTTTCTAAATTTTCGTAAAAAATCAACTAAAATCTCATCCTGATTCACAATGGGAGGAATACAATCTAATACATCTAATCTAGCTAGTCTATCTTCATAATTAATAATTAATTCTAAAAGATAATTATAAATCTTTTTTAAAATCCACTGAATAAATTTATTTTTTCTATATTTATTATCTTCAGTAATATCATTATGTATAGTCTTTTTAATTTCATATAAATGAGTTAGAATAATTTTTGGGCATTCTATTTCAGGATGTTCCCAAATAATTCGTTTGTTTACTAGGAGAATTTGTAATAAAGATTTAAGATATGAACTCTTAAATTTTTTCTTCAAAAAAAACGTTAAAGAAATATTTTTAATTTCAAGTGAACCTATTTTTAGATTTAAGGAGTATTTGTTTTCATTATATTCCACCTTATATGAATTTATAAATCTATTAATATTCATCTGCTATGAGCTTTTATTTTTTGATTATGGTATCTAGATAGATGTATCTAATAAACCTTTGTTTCAGAAAATTATAGATCTTATAATTATAATCTGGAGGAATAAAAGAATAATCTTAAAGTACAAAAGGTATTAAAGAAAAATATACTCCTATTAACTATTCGTTTTCTTTAGGAACAACTATTTCCTTTAATTGGGATATTGTTTTTTCTTTTATTAAAGCTATATCTTTTACCTTTTCACTTATTGATGATATTTCAATATTCCTTAGAGAGAATGATTTTTCTATCTTTCCAATTCTTTTTTCTATTTCCATCAAATTAGTACTAATTTTAATTACAGCATTCATCGTTGCTTCTAAGATATTTGTCATTCTATGTAATTTTATATCTGCAGGATCATTTTTAAATGGTTTACCTGTAATTATTTGTTTTACTAAATTTACAAATTTTGGTTCATTTGGAAAACCAGAAAAAATAGACGTTAAAAAAATCTCATAGCTAAAGTTTTTATCGATTAAAAGAGGTTCAATAGATTTCTTAAGAAAATTAATGTTAGTAATTACATCTTCTTTATCCTTTAATTCCGGATCGTATTTATGGAGAAAGATGAGAATCTCTCTGTTTTGCTCCAGTTTCGCTACAATATTCATGATCTCCTCTAAATATGAAATACTTTCATTGTATCGTTGAGAATCTTTAATATCAATTACATAAATTATTAGACTAAGATCTATAAAATAATCTTCTGGGTCTTGTAAATATTGAATTCTATGATCTTTTTGACCGCCGAAATCCCAAATAATAAATCTCATATCTTTTGCATTAATCTCCTTCCTGAGTACTCCTCTTGTAGGTTCTAAAGAAGCCAGTTCATTTATACCTAGAGCTCCTCCAAATCTAGATAATAACGATGTCTTACCAGCATTATCTAGTCCCAATACAACTATTTTTTGCTCCATAATTCCCAAATTCTTTGATTAATTCCTTATATACTCATTTTTAGTTAGATAAATTTAAATGAACTATTGATTCATTTATATCAAAAATTGTATTTATTAAAGATATGAATAATCACTTGTGCTTTTAGTGAAATAATCAAAATTGTAGCACCTAAAAAATCTTTGTTTTTAATTGACAAAAAATAAAAAAATCGTCATAATATTCATTGATCTCACTAAATTAAATTCTCTATTAATGATTCCTTTTCTTATTTAGAATAATTATTAAATAATTTTTAAATATTCATAAAAAAATACTAAATTATAATAATATGTCTTAAGATCTTATATTAATAATAGTACCCAAATGACTATTTTCCACAGAAAAAATAGAGAATTATGAGAAGAAAACTACTTTTAGTTGGCAGACCTGCTGTAGGAAAGACCACAATAAGAAAAATAATTTTTGAAGGAATTAATCCAAAAGAACTTATAAATAATCCATTAGAACCAACAAGAGGAGTTGAGACAAAAATATATAATTGGATGGATTTGGAATTAGGACTTTTTGACATTTCTGGTCAAGAATTAAATATGATTTTTAACGAAGAAGAGGAAAAAATAAATTCCTTCATAAATACAGATGCATTTATTTATGTATTAGAATATCCTAAATGGAAGAGTAATTCAAAAGAATATATTGATGATATAAATAGATTATGCGATTTGATTGAAAGAAATAATTTAAAATCAAGAGTAATTATTCTTTTGCATAAAATAGATTTGTATCAGCAAGATAAAGAAAAAATAAATATCCAAAAAATATCTAAAAAATTCATTAGCAGTACATGCTTTTCCATTACTCCTGAGGTTTATGTAACTAGTATTATGGTAAATTACGTTCTTTATCTCTACAAATCCTTTTTTGATATCTTAGTCGGGTTTTCAGACCATACTATCGGAATTAAACATATTATTGACAAAATCTTAGAAAAAAATTCTAAAATATTATGCATTGGGATCAATGTTTCTAAAAGTATCGTTGTTCAATCTATTACAAATGATTTTACGTTAGATGTAATTGGAGATATTTACAAAAGAATTGTAAAAGAAACCTTTTCTACCGCTAAAAAAGGATCTATAGCTTTAAAAATCGAGAATATAAAAGATGTTGGACCAATTATTTCAAAAATATATAAAGATAATATAGAAATATCTCATCCTTTAATTAAAAATATGGTATATGTTTTTGAAGATCTTAAAGAACAACAAATCAGAGATTTAATGATTAAAATAAGAAAGAAACTAAATAAATATTATTTAGAATGGGCAGACAAGAATTTATTTATTTCTTCAAATTAATATGTAAATCTTTTCAGGAGATCATCGTCTTTTACACATATGAGAGACAATGTATTATATTTTTGGTATTAAAATAAGATTATTTAGAAACGAAAAAATGGTAATCATCTTCATGATAATCAGGATCTAATAATTCAGCAAAATAAGGTAAATAATCTTTTATATTTACATTTTTAATTTCTGGTTTTGTTAAATAGTCATCTAAAGCCTTTATTAATTCCTTTATAATATCAAGACTCCCATTTAGAAGATTCTTAATATTCTGACATTCCTGAATATAATTATCTGATAATATCATTTCAATTTCATTTTTTATTTTCAATGTAATTCTTAAATCTCTTAAAAAATTCTTTATTATCGTTTTACGCTTTAATTCCTCTGAAAATTCGTTCTCCACATTAATTCCTCTTTCAAATCTTTTTTTCTTGATAGTATAAAATAATAACATATCCAAAATTATTCTATTTTATATTTAATATCATCTTTATTGTCCAATATTATTTTATGAACTTTTCTTGAATTTTTAGGTGTGGAACATTCAAGTTCAACATACTTATTTTTCCTAATTCTTTGTTCCTGCTTTATATTACAGCCCTTCAATCCTAAGTCATCTTCAAGTTTTTTATCCAATGATTTTTTTTCTTTTTTATCCATAGTTCATTTCATAAAAGAAAATACTATTAAATTTTCAGTTTTTCAAGATATAATTTTTATATAGATGGATAAATCAGCAATATTTTCTTCAAAAATATTATGAAACAATTTACCAAAAATATAATTCCATATTAGATAAACAAGATATTGAAGAATTACATCAATATATAAAAAAAGCAATACATTTTGAGCAATTATTAGAAAAAATAGCTGACTTTAATGAATTAATAAAATTAAAAAATGAATTTTTCAATTTTGTTAAAAAAATACGGTCATATACAAACAATTTAAAGAATATAGTTAAAAATAGCGATACTTCAATAAAATTTGAATCATTTAGAATCTATGAAGAACTTCTTCCCTCAGTTTCACGATCTCTATTCATGAAAGGTTCATGAAGTGAGATATAAGGAATTATGTTTTTTATATTATTTTTTTAGATTTTAAAAAACCTACTAAATATATCATATCCTTCTCAGGTAAACCAGTCATTTTACTTTCAATTACCTCTTTAGCATTACGAGGATGAAAGTG
>CAZBEU010000316.1:0-2066 GCA_964491005.1 uncultured archaeon
AACATAATCACATAAATTCAACAACAATTCACTAATACTCAACTATACATAAATTACAATTAAAATCTAACAATTATTAATTAAATAAAAGCTTAATTAAAGAGCATATAAATCAATTGGACTTGATTTTTTTTTAATAAGGAGATTACAATCTATTTTAGCTATTTTATCTGATCTTATATATTCTAAATAATCTTTAGTTGATATTTCATTAATTATATGGTTTTGAGTATCATAAATTCCATCAATATCTTTTATTAAAAAACATTGATCCAATCCAAATATCTTAGCAAAAAAAATAGATATAGAATCAGAAGTGACGTCCCAATTATGGGGGAGAGGATCATTTTTATATAAATAGTTAAATGGTAAAAATATGGAGATATCATTTTTTTTTCTTTTTTTTAATTCTCCTTTTATTTCTTCGATTTGAGAGAAATAAGGTATTTGAGGATATTTTTTATTTAATTGTAAACCATTCCAATTCATAGCATATATTGCTTCCCAGTGGGCTAAATCACTTCCTATTCTTAGATTTTGATCAATACTTCTAATAAAATTAGCTAAATTGCCACCTCCTGGTATGATGATTATTTTTTTGATATTTAGTTTTAATTTAAAAAGTTGTTGTAATTGTGATATTGTGTTTTTAAGATTTTTCTCATTATCTAAAATCTTACCTCCTAATTTTACTAATATAACTTCAGTTATTTTAGTTCCACCTCTAATTTATTAAATAGAAACTCTGCAGCAACAGCAAAAGCTGAGGAAGTTATATTCTCAGGAATATTAGTAATAATATCATAGTATTCTATTTTATTATAATTCAATTTTCTTAATACCTTTCTTATTAAGAAGTCTGATGATAATCCAGTTAAAATAAAAATTGGTTCAGGATTAAATAATTGAGGAATTTTTAATTTCAAATTAGTCAAGAATATTTTTATCTCTTTTTCTATAATTTTTATTTGTTTATTATGAATGTATTGAGCTATTGAGAATAATTCCTTTTTTGATATAGAATTAATATCCAAACATATAATTCGAGCTAACCTTGAATAACAATTTTCTAATGATTTTGAACGATTATCAGCTGTTCCATTACTATATTCCATTTCAGAAATAAAATTTAGAATTCTATTTACATCCGATATCAAAGCAAATTTTTCAAATGATATTCTTACATTTTGATTTTTATAGGGAACATAATGCGTTATAGAGGGAATAGTTGTTCTTAATCCCCCTGTATATATTAGCTCATGATTAATTATTCTCTCAGTATCCGTTTTTCCAATATTAACTGGTTTAGACGTATAGATTGGAATAATATCAGTAGTAGTAGAACCTGAATCAATCAGGATACAATTGGGAATAAATCTTCCAAGAAATAATGACGTAGAAGCCCAGTTTGCACCAGCAAGTACTATTGGATTTTCAATAGCATTTTTATAATTTACATATTTATTTTCTATTGTAATAAATCTTAATTTTTCAGTATCAAAAATCTTAGATATTTCATTTAATATTGATAAAATCCCTTCTTTTTTAGTTTTAAAAGCATCAGAAAGCTCTGCTGTAATAGTAACAGCAACATAGGCGATATTATTAGCATTTAAATTGTTTTTCTGAATTAAATTTGATATAATTCTATTAAATAGTTCATAGAATTGATTTTTAGATTGCTCCCAAAAAGGAAAATATTCAATATATGAAAAAGAATCGATGATTTTTGCTTTTTCATATTCAATTAAAGCCGCTTTTGTGTTTGCTCCACCGATATCTAATCCTAATATTAAATTTGAGGTCATTTATAATAAGAATAGGAATAGATAATCTATAAGATTTATTCAATCTGAATAAATTTATTTATTACAAAATCTTTGACTAAATCCAGATTTTCACCAGTTAAAGCATTAGTTAATATTAACTTATCTTTGTCTAAACCTAATTTTTCTTTTAAATAATCAATCTCTTTTTCACTAGCTAAATCTTTCTTATTAAAGATAGGAAAGAGTTCGATATTATTATCTAAAAATTTTTCTTTAATTTCGTTATAGAGATTGATT
>CAZBEU010000317.1:0-2797 GCA_964491005.1 uncultured archaeon
TAATTTTTTATCAATATTTTTTGGAAGATATTCCCAAGAACCATCATTTTTTTGAATTTTAAGAATTGATAGAGCTTCTGGTATATTCCATAATTTTTCTATTGATCCAACTTCTTTTTCAAAAATATCTCTATTTAAAAAGTATTTTAAAGCCGAATTATTCAAATTTTTTAAAGGTTTAATAGGATCGTAATGAAAAATATCTGATAGCATAATAAAATCTTATTCTTTTCTTATTTTAATTCTATTTCGAATAAAATATGTATTTTATTTAAAGATATTTTAAAATATAATAATTTTTTTTAAAATAAATGGATTTTTTAAATCTGATTAGTTCATTGTATTTATAATCTATATTATTTTAGTATATCTTAAAAAGAGATTTTAAAAATGGAACAAGAAAAAAGTATAAATCTGCCAATTGTTTTTCATTTTCATCAACCTGTTGGGAATTTTCCATGGGTTATAGAAGACTGTTATAATAAATCATATAAACCATTAATTGAGAATATTTATAATCATCCAGATGTTAAAATTACTCTCCATTTTTCAGGAAATTTATTAGAATGGTTTATAAAGGAAAAACCGGATCTGATTGTTAAAATTAAGGAAATGGCTAAAAGAGGCCAGATAGAAATTATTGGAGGGGGTTTTTATGAACCTATTTATGCAATTATTCCAGATAGAGATAAAATATCTCAAATGAGAAAATTATCAAAATTAATAAAACAAGAATTTGGATTAGAAGTAAAGGGTGCATGGCTTTCAGAAAGAGTTTGGGAACCTAATTATCCTTCATTTTTAAGTGAAGTTGGTTTAAAATACGTTATTTTAGATGATAATCATTTTAGATCAAGTGGTATCACGGAAGAGGATACATTCTATTCTTATATTACTGAAGATAATGGTAAGACAGTAAGAGTATTTCCTATTAATGAGGAATTAAGATATCTTACTCCTTGGAAACCTACATATAAATCTATTGATTATTTAAAGTCTATTGCAGATAATAAAGGTGATAGGATGGCTCTTCTAATTTCTGATGCTGAAAAAATGGGTGTTTGGGGATCTACATATGAATTTTGTTATATAGAAGGAAAAGGCCATTATGAAGGGGACAATGGAAAACCTTTTGTTAAAGCTTTTTTTGAACAAATTACTAATAACACATTCATTAAATCACTAACATTATCAGAATATATGGATAAATACCATGCAAAAAGTTTAGTATATCTACCCACTGCAACATATGATAAAATGGAAGAATGGGTTTTACCAACAGAGATAAGAAAACGATTTGAGAAAGAAAGAGAATTATTAAGAGAAGATAAAGCAAAACAAGATTTATATTTATTTTTAAAAGGAGGTTTTTGGAGATATTTTCTTGTAAAATATCCAGAATCAAATAATATGCATAAAAAAATGTTGTATGTAAGAGATAAACTCATAAACATCGAAAATAAGATTAAAAATGTTAAAGATAAAAATTTACTTAAGAAAATTGAAATTAAATTAGATCAAACATGGGAAGAAATATATAAAAGTCAATGTAATGATGTTTATTGGCATGGACTATTTGGTGGCGTATATATTCAATTTCTAAGATTTTTTATCTATTCTTCATTAATAAATGCTGAAAATATCATTGATGAGATTAATTCACTATTATTTCCTAACTTAAATTCTTATATAAGTGTTATTCCAATCGATTTTGATAAAAATAGCAAAATGAATTTAATTATTGAATCAAATATGCTTAATGTTTATATTGATCCAAATGATGGAGGTACTATTTTTGAATTAGATTATAAACCTAAATCATATAATCTTTTAAATACTCTCACAAGATGGAAAGAAGCATATCATGATAAAAAAAAAATTGAGGAAAATATAATATCGATAGATAGATTCAGACGAAGCTTATTTCGATTAAGATTTATGCATAATGAGGTTTCGCTAGAAGACATAGCTTCTGATAATTATTATGAATTTTCTGATTTTATTAATGAGGAATATGTCATTACTAAGAATGAAAAGTCAGATAATAAAGCAATAATTTTATTATCAAAAGAAGGAAATCTTAAAGATTCAAAATCAAATAAAGATATAAAATGCAAAATAATAAAAGAAATCATAGTACAAAATAACGTTATTTCCATAAATGTAATGGGAACACTCCTTAATGGACCAAATAAAAAAGATTCAATTCAAAAAATGTGTAAATATCTTAATATTGGTATTGACATTCCATTTTTCTTTAATGGAGATCCTAAAGAATTTAAATGGGAAAGCAACCAAGTAGATGATAATAAGATTGCCTCAAATCGGTTTATAGATAATTTTCAATATAAAGGAAATCATTTCAAAGCTTATGATAAAACTTATGATTTTTCGTTAGAAATTAATGTAGATTCTGATTTAGAGCCACATATCGCTAAATTTCCAATTGTTACAAATACCTATACCGATGAGGGATTTCAATATATTTTTCAAGGTATTAATACAATTCTGATGTTTAAATTGAGAGAAAATTTCACAATAAACTTGGAATTAAAAATAAATTGATATAATTGTTGGAATAATCTTTTTTATTTATTTTATTATTTATATTAGTTTTTATGATTAATGTCGAATTCAATAAGCTTTATATAGTATTAAAACGAATGTTAAAATAAGTAGTAAAAATTTCGGATATATAAATAAAAATGAGAGAAAATAGATATTTTACAGAAAGAAATTCTTGGTCTTTTAATAATAATAAATCTTTTAGAGAAACGCTAAACCGAAATAAAATTCT
>CAZBEU010000318.1:0-2157 GCA_964491005.1 uncultured archaeon
GTCTAAAAAAATAATTCAACCTTTTTTAAATGAAGCTGAAGAATTTTCTCCTGATCCAAAAGATACAGTATATCTTGCTCTTGCTTCAGCAATTAAGTCTGATATATGGTCTAATGATAGAAAATTAAAAGAAGGACAAAATAAAATTAATGTTTTATCTACAGAAGAATTACTAAGTAAGCTAGATATTTTAAAATTAAAAAAGTAAATGATTAATTTGTAAGAAGTGCTTTATTTTTTATTATTTCTTAGTAAATTAAATTATATCATAAAACTTCTCTTTTAAATACATCAAAATTCCCATAATTTAATGATAGAGAGGATCTCGTTTATAAAATCGTGTTTTGCAAAACAGTTATTTTGCACCTATTTTCCATTAAAATTTTTAACTTTTCCATGGAAAAAAGTTTTTACATAAAGTGATCATGAATTAATTACAATATTACAACATAAATATATTTTAAAAATTTTAATATTCTAAAAGATACTTATAAATTTATATGGTAATAACTTAAAATAGGAGTAATATACTTTATATTAATAAAATAATTTTCTATTCTAACTTATTTGTGATATCTAATGTTTGTAAAAAAACTTGAGATTAATGAATTCAAAGGAATAAAAAGATGTAAAAAAGAAATTCTATTTTCAAATTTCACAGTATTAATAGGGAGGAATAATGCCGGAAAATCTTCTATACTTGAAGCGTTGTCTCTTTTACCATCTTATTTTGTTAATGATATAATTTCAAATATGCATAAAGACAATTATTTATCAACCCTATACGAAGGTAGATCAGGAAATAGTTCATTTTTATATCTTCATGCAGGAGAATCTCATTTGAAATTTGATTTGGGTGATTTTAATGCAGAAATGAATTTTGATATGGATAATCATCAAAATTTTATAGTAAATGGAGAAAGAATAAGAGATAATTATGATGATATTTGTAAAGTATACAATGTTAATGAACAGATGTTATCAAAACTAGTTGTATTTATTCCTAATAATACAAAAAGAATACAAGAATTAGAAAGAAAAATTCATTTTTTTAAAAATTTAATCATGAAAAAAGGAATACACATACGTGTCACGGAATTTATCAATAAATGTGTTGATGATAAATATAGTGAACTTGTATTCCAAGAATCTATTACTATCAGAAAAATTTTTTCAAATAATACTTTCTACCTTCCATTGAATGATTTAGGTTCAGGTGTTGAAAAGATTTTAAAAATTATGTCTTTAGTTGAAGTAATAAATCCTAAATTAATTTTAATAGATGATTTCGAGTCAGGACTTCATCCCTCCCTAATAGAAATGTTCATTGAATGGTTAAAAAATGGAAATTGGCAAGTTGTATTATCTACACATAGTATTGATGTTTTAAATAGTATTGTTGATATAGCACCAATAGATACATCTGTACTTTTACTAAAAAAGGATTCAGAGGACATATTGAATTATGAAATATTTGATTTGGATAAACTTACTGCCTATATTAATTCCAATACTGATCCACGATATTTGATTGATGCTTTTGATTTATAAACTAATTAGTGATAAAAATGGACCTAATTAAGGATTCAAAAACTAAGAAAGCGGATATCTTTGTAATTACAGGAGATGGAGGAACGGAATATTATATATTAAAAGGTTTATGTTCAAAATTCAGAAAATCTAATAAAACACTCCTTTTTCCTAGAAAGGGAATTTTAAAGCAAACAGGATTAGATGGTCTTAATTCTGTTCAATATATTCCAAAAGATTACAAAATTCAAGAGATAATATTTACAGTTGATAGGGATTGTTTTAGAACAGATATTAAAAATAGAAGATTAAATATAAAAAATAAAAAAGAATATGAGATTATTGAGGAATATTTAAAAACAATTGGTGTTAGAGTAAATGAGATATCAACTATTAAAAAGGCATATGTAATGAATTGTACCTTTTCTAATTATGATTTTAATCTATATTGTGTTATTTTAGGAATAGATGTATGTTTAGAGGAAGACATTATGATTCTGTTAGAAAAAAAATATAACATTAAAATAGATATATCAGGACCGAAAAATAGAACGTGGAAATTAAAGGTAAAAACAGAGATAGAGAAAGTACTAAGATCAATTGGAAAAAATAAATATGAAATTATCA
>CAZBEU010000319.1:0-2859 GCA_964491005.1 uncultured archaeon
ATAATTTTTTAAAACGCCTGTTAAAGTAGATTTCCCACTTCCAGCAGTACCAATAATATAATTTAATAGAATTGTAATTTACCTCTCTATAAATCTCTGAGAAAATTATTTTACTTTTAATTATGTATAATTTTATGATAACTTCATTCATAAAAAGAATTTATTCTTTTTAAAACTGTTATTCTTAGAAATTTTAATTTATTTTTTATTATCAAAAAAAATAGTTCAAAAATTACACCTCAAACCTTTTTATATGAAAAAAATTTTATTAATCAAAGATTAATATTAAAGATTTAGAGACGCAAAAAATGATAAATAATAATAATTCAGGTATATATTTTCCAATAAATTACACGGAAGTATCATCAGTAGTACCAAAAGAAGATGATATAATTTATAGCACAAAAGCTAAAGGTCTACATGAATCGGGAAATACTATTTATAAATGGGAATCTCATTTACTTATTACTACGGGTGGAATTGCTTATACGAGACCTTATAAAAAACAAAATGAATCTTATTTCATTCCCTGGGAACAAGTAGACATGCTTAATAGTATTACTAAAACCAAAAAAAAAATCATACCAAGTAAACATAGAGGATTTAGCTTGTCGATAGTTAGAGATAAAAAATATGAAACAAAAGAGAAATTTGCAGAAAGAATTCAGAATTTCATGGCAGACGTTAGACCATATGCTATAAAAAAAAAAAGAGAATGGATAGAAACAAATCAAGAAAATCCAGATGTGAAAAAAAAACAAGTTAAATGAGCTATCTCTTCTCTTAAATTTATGGAAAAACAAGAAGCAAAAAGAATTAAAAAAGAAGAAAAGAAACAAAATTAATCATTTATACAGATTAATTTTTAAAAAGAATTTAAAAAATATTTGTTGATTAAAAATGAGAGTAAATTATGAAGATTTTCCAAAAAAATGTATTAAATGTAAAGAACAAGTAGATTTAGAAAAATTCAGATATAGTAGATCCAGACGTCCTTTATTTAGAAATACGACTACAACATATTATGTAAACTTTCCAGTATGTAATAATTGTAAGAATAGTTTCAATTCATACTTAAGACTAGAAAATTTATCAAATTGGTTTCTTTATTATGGTGGGATTGGATCAATAATACTTTTTATTATTGCCCTACTCCTATCATTCTCAGGCATGATTGGAACAAGTGGAAATATGTTAATCTTCCTTTCTATTATACTTTTTGTAGGAAGTGCAATAATGTCTATTATTTTTAATTTATTAAGTCGTATTCATCCAGGAAAGATTAGTAATTTCATTAAAATTAATAAGAAAGGAATAGTAACACTAAAAGATCAAGATTTACAGGATGAATTTTCTATGGTTGCTGAAAAAAATCTAATAGAAAGAATTAAAGGACCAGATCCATCAGAAGCAATAACATGCCCCAAATGTAATGCTCTTCAAAAGTCAGGAGCAGATTTCTGCTTAAATTGTGGAAAGAATCTAAGGATTGTAAATGTTTAAAGGGATCGTAGAATTAAAAAAAATGGAGAATAAAATATTATGATAAAAAGACTTGTTGAATTGTTTCTGATTTTAATTTTCGGAGGATTAATGTTTACACTATTCGTTTTTTATTTTGATGGTTCCTTTTCCTTTTTTGGCTTTTTTTTTGCCTTAGTAATTATTGGAGCTGGTTCTTTTTATGGAATAGAACATTTAATGTCTCGAAATAAGGAAAAAAAACAAAAAACTATTATATGTCCTAAATGTAGTATACCAATTGAGAAAGAAATAGGTATTTGCTTCAAATGTGGAAATAAATTATAAATAGAGAGGAAATAATAAAAATGTCTAATGATATAAAAGCTGAAATCTATGTTCCTATAGATTATTCTAATCTAAAATCGATTTTACCCCCAAATAATGATATACTCTATAGTACAAAATGCAAGGCCTCACTTCAAATTAAAAACACTGTATATTCTTGGGATTCCCATATGCTTATTGTTAATGATGGGGTTGCTTATATTTTAAGGAGAAATAAAGGAGAACCGAAAACTCAATTCTTCTTTTGTCCTTGGTATAATACTAATATAGTTGCTTTAACAAAGAAATTAGTGTCTATTTCTGTTAAAAATGACTACAGAGTATTACTTATGCTTGATAGAGATGACAATTATGAAACTAAAGAACATTTTTTAGAAAGAATACGTAAATTTGAGGACAGATTTAGACCAATTGTAATTGAAGAAAAGGAAAAATGGCTAAATAAAAATATTGATAATCCTGAGATAAAAAAAAAAGTAATTAAAGATTTTCAACAGGATATAAAATTTGGAAAAAAATGGTTAGAAAGGAAAAAGAAAAAAAACAACTAAATTTCTTTTTTTATTAAATTTTCATTAAAATTTTACAGAAATAACTTTTTTCTTAAAAGTACGGAATTATAATCACGTTAGATTAAAGAATTTAGTTATTTATATCAAAAAATATTAATCTAATTATTTTTTTTTTAAATATTCTCTAAGTGGAATTGATTTTTTCTCATAATAATTAAAAATTTTATCACAAAAATCATTTATATTCTTATTTTCTATGAAAAGATGATGTTTGATATCAATTTCATCATTGTCTTTTATTAAAAAAAGGATCATATACTCATTAAGATTAATAATTGTGAAATTGAATTTAATATCCTCTTCTACTATTCTTATAGATTGATGTATATCAAGATATTGCTCTAATGTCTTAATTGTGTTATTTGAAATAATTTTATCTGCAAAAGATCTATCTGTTATAATTTTTAAGTTAATTTTAGACATTATTTCCCTAATTTTAACAGGATCACTATTTAATTCAGGAAATTCATCTCTTATT
>CAZBEU010000320.1:0-5706 GCA_964491005.1 uncultured archaeon
TTTCTTTTATACTTTCTTTAAATTTTTTTCCAAAAGGAAAGAGATAGAAAGAAAATTTTCTACCAATTTCAAATAATAATTCACTACATTGATATAATAGACAATTTTGAGCTGTTAATATTTTCTTAAAAGAAAAATAATCTATCGTACTATTTGGATTAAAATTTTTCTGATTTCTTAAATGAAGTAAACCTGCTTCCTTTAATATTGATTTCATTCCATCATAATCAAGGGTATCAAGATAAGTTTGCAATAAAGCAGTCACAACTCTGTTCTTGACTTTTCCTTTATATTCTCCAATCATTTAAGAATTCATTTTTTCTTTATTAATTTATATTCAAAAGTGATACATTATATTGATTATTATATAATCTTTTAATTTTAGAAGATGTTTCATATATATATACTTCTCCAGTTACTGATATAATACTTGGTTGACCCAAATGTCCACCTATCACGGAGAAATCATTTCTACCAACAATTATATGGAGATGAATTATTGGAGCTTCATCCTTATAGGAAATATTACCCATGCAGCTTAATAATTCAACATTGTCTATAATTGTTTCAAATTTATAATTCTTCTGTGTAATATCAAAATACCCTAATGTTACTTTTTTTAAAGCTCCGATTATATTTATCAAACCAGATTTTATATCATGTTTCTTAACAATTTTTATTAAAGAATCAATAATATCCTCATCTGGATATAATTTTGCTATAATTACTCTCTCAGCAGAGGTTTCAATACTATTCATAATGCTTGATAATTAAATATATAACTACACTTTTATAAAATTGTCTACTTTCATATAACTTTTTTTTATTTAAAATAATTAATTAAAAAAAAAAGATCTAAATTAATTAATTCTAAAAATCTGGAATATCTAGTTATTTATTCTAGTAAAAAATTAAGATATCAATATCAATAAGAGATAAAATTTTTAATTATAAGATCTTT
This sequence comes from uncultured archaeon, assembly GCA_964491005.1. Classification (GTDB taxonomy): domain Archaea; phylum Asgardarchaeota; class Lokiarchaeia; order Sigyniarchaeales; family SOKP01; genus JAFGOA01. The sequence continues at coordinate 962 of CAZBEU010000320.1, forward strand.
AAAAATGATGACATGACAGAGAAAGTTAATATCTCAGGGATTGACATTTTTCTTACCCAACCAGTAGAAGTTGATTTAGAATGGGTTGGTGATGAGAGTGTTATTAATCAATTAAAAGCAGCGTGGTTAGTTATAGAAAAAGGAGATTTACCCCTTACTCCCAGAATATTAGGGAAACCAGGGATAGGAAAAACAACTTTAGCTTATGCTACAGGTAAAAGACTTAATCAAGATGTGTATATTTTTCAGTGTACAATGGATACAAGACCTGAAGACTTATTAATCTCCCCTGTTATAGCTTCAGATAAATCAATAAAATATATCGGAAGTTCATTAATATCTGCTATGATTAAAGGAGGTATATGTCTTTTAGATGAGGGTAATAGGATGAGTGAAAAAAGTTGGGCTTCCCTAGCTCCTTTAATGGATAAAAGAAGATATATTGAAAGTATTATTACAGGATTAAGAATTTATGCTCATCCGGATTTTCGTCTATGTGTTACAATGAATAGTGATTCAAGTACTTATGAAGTTCCTGAATATATTCTAAGTAGAATGATTAAAATACAATTAGATTTTCCAGATAAATCTGATGAATTTGAGATATTAAAATACAATATACCCTATACTACAGATGAACTTTTAAATTATTGCGTTGAATTTCTCCAAAATGCTCATATACATGAAGAACCATATGTCGTCAGGGATGCTATAAAAATTTTAAGATTATATATAAAAACAAGAGAACTTTATAAAGAAGATAAAGATAGATTGGATAAAAAAAAGTTTAAAGAAATAATCAGAATTATATTAGATCCTTACGCTACTAAATATTGTCCCGATGAATTTGCGAAGTTATTAAAAAACCCAAAGAACAATCAAGAAAACTCAATTTAATAATTTTTAATTAATAATTAAAAGGTTATTCATTTGGATATTTTAAATTCCATTGGGTTCGTATAATATCCATAGTTTTCATAACCTCTAGGCTATCATTCAAAGGCATTATTTTACTTTCTATTTTATTTTGATTTATGCAATTAACCACTTCATTTATTTCATAATTATATCCATTTGATTCATAAGGTATTTCTATTGATTTTTGAGTTTTATTGTTCAAATGAATAATTAATCTTGAAGGATGAAAAAAGTCAGGAACTTCAATATATCCTTTCTTTCCATAAATATATGCTGTATGAGGAATATTGAAAATAAATGAAGATGAACATATAGCAGTTCTATTATTTTCATATTCTAATAAGCAAGAAGAAAATTCATCTATTTTTGTATCTCCAAGAACAACACTGCTTTGGATTCTTTTAGGTGCACATTGATATATCATTTGAGAAAAAGATATTGGATATACTCCTAAATCAAGTAGAGCTCCCCCTCCTAAATTTAAATTTGTTAACCTTTCTATTCCCCTCACATTTATCCCAAAATCTGCTTTAATGTGATATAACCTTCCAATAATATTCCCTGTTAACATTTTTTTTAATTCTCTGATACAAGGGAAAAATCTCATCCACATTGCTTCCATTAGAAATCTCTTTTTTTCTCTTGAAATTTTTATAAGTTCTTCTGCTTGCTTGGCATTTAAAGTAAATGGTTTTTCACATAAGACATGTTTATTATTTTTTAAACATAGTAAGGTATTATCAAAATGAAGATTATTTGTAGTCGCAATATATATAACATCTATATCAGGATCTTTAATTAAACTTTCATAATCCGTGTAATATGTCTTAATCTTGAACTTTTTACTAAATTTCTCAGCATTCCCTTGTGTTTGAGATGCTACTGCGTGTAATGTGGTATTTTTACATGATCTAACTGCTTTAACAAATTCTTGTGCAATTTTACCACATCCTATAATTCCCCATTTAATTATTTGTTCTACCATTATTTATATTGTATTTTATTGATAAAATTTAAAGTTATTTTTCCTTATATTAATTAAAACAAAGACTTTTTGAAAAAGAAATGGATAATAATCCTTTTATAAGATATGAAAATATATATGTAATTCCCACTTTTCATTGTAGAATCGAATTTGCCAAATTAGTAATAAAAACTTTCTATAAAATTTATCCTGATGTAATTGCTGTTGAATTACCTCATACAATTAAAGATCATATCATTGAAGCTACAGATAGATTGCCTTATTTATCCTTAATTGGATATGCTGATGAATTATCTCCTAAAAACATGTATTTTATTCCAATAGATCCAGGAGATTCTATCATAGAAGCGATATTATTGGGTAAAAAACATAATATTCCTATTGAATTTATAGATTTTTCTGTAAAAAATTATCATCCTGAAGATATTAAATTACCAGATGATTATATCATTAGTAAAATTGGATTACAAAATTTTTATGAGAATATCTCTAATTTTATAAAAAAAAACAGATCTAAAAAGAACTTAGATATTAGAAATAATTTTAATTTTAATAATTATCTGGAGGAACATTATGATCCTGAAAAAAATATACATAATCTAGAAAAAGACATAATGAGAGAGATGTATATGGCTTCAAGATTGATAGAAATTAAACAAGTATATAAAAAGGTCTTAGTTATTTTAGGAATGGGTCATTGGGATAATGTTAAATATTATTTATCTCACTTAGATAAACTTAAATCCATTAATACAGATATAGTTCCTAATGAATTTATAAAAATTTATAATGTTAGAGCTAAAGATGCTAGATTCTTAATAAGAGAACTTCCATATAGTACTTTTAAATGGGTAAATTTTAAAAAAATAATCTCTAAAGAGATGTTGCATACTATTGAATCTCCAGCTGAATTGGAAAATTTAATCGATAAATTTGATAAAAAATACCATATTAATGAAATTTTCTTTAATTCTAAGGAAAAATATCAGAAAGAATTTAAAGAAATAATCAATCTCAATAGAATGAAATTATTATTTCGATATTTAAGGAATTTATCTATAATAGAAAGCAAACTTCTACCAAATATAATTGATCTTATCGTTGCTTCTAAAAATATTATTGATGATGATTTTGCTTGGAAAGTTATGAAAAGAGCATCATTTTACCCTTTTAATGATATGACTGAGAAATATGAAACTTTAAAGCTTTCGTATAAAGGAGCTTATGATTCAAATGGTCGATTTATTAAATTAAGAAGACACCATTCTTATTATTACAAAGAAAATAAAACCAATCCATTAAAAATTAAACCTGAAGAAAAATATCCTGGAGAATGGAGGAAAAAATGGAATCAGGGGGGTATAACATGCTCTTATCCTCCAGAAGATCTTATTCAAGAAAATTATTTTGCATATCTAAGAAAGAGGGCTATTAAGAATGTAAAAAATAAAAGGATTAAAATTGAAGAGTTCCATTCTAGTATAAAAGATGGAATTGCAATTAAAGAAACCATAAGAGATTGGGGAATAAAAAAAAATATTTATATCAAAAATGAACAAATGATACAAGGAAGAATTGATACTATTGTTATTATCTTTGATGAGGATACACTTGAAAAAGAACAATATCCATATAAGTTAACTTGGTGGGCAGAGCATGATATGGAATGTGATATGGCATTTTATGCTACAAATCCAGGGGATTTTCTGATTGGACCTGGAATCTCTCATGTGGAAGTTGGTGGAGTACTATCTATTTTCCCTCCCTTGTATCTGGCTCCTATATTTGAATCTTATATGGATGAAAACTTTAAAGATACAAAAAATAAAGCTGAACGATTATTAAAAGCAGCTATCATATATTCTAAACAAAAATACATATTATATATTGCACAAAATTTACCAAGAAACTATTTTTTTTCTTTAGCTGGAGTAAAACATAAAGATATTATCTATATCCCATTGGAACATTTTTCAAAAGAATCATATAAAACATTGAAACAAATGCATATATTAAATGATAAAAAAACCAGGAAAATTGCCCATAAATATATTTTTCTTTAATTAGATCAAATAGGGGTCTTTAAAAATTTAAAAGATATAAATTAAAAAATCTTTAAAGTTAGGATTTTTAAAAATAACAAATAAATTGAGAAAAAAATATAGTTATTATCTTATTTTTCTATAGATTCAAGCAGATTTTGTATTTTACTTTGAATGACTTCTGGCTTTTCTGCTTCTTGATCTTTAAGAGCTAATTTTTTTTCAATATCAGCTCTATGTACTGTATTCATAGCACAAAAAGGAATTTCTTTAACTTTTGTTGGATCGTCTGGATCAATTACTCCATAATGAACAAGACATCTTTTAACTCTATTTAAATCAAAATTATAAGCATCCTGAAAATGCATAGCACTTATTAATAGATTACGTGTGTGAAGAAAATTACCTGCAGACTCCAAACTCGGATTAAGTATTAATTTAGCAAAAGATTGATAAGTTTTGCTTGTCAATATCTTTTGAGGATTTTTAACATATTTTGCCAATCCTGCAAAAAAATATGCTTTCATTGTTTGGCGATATCCTATATTAGTCACATTATCGACAAAACTACCAATTTTATCACCAAAAGAACCAAGGTTGGATAAATCTAAACCTTTTATCCAATTTGAAGGTTTTGGAACTTCTTTATTATAGACCATATTATAGATCTTATTTGACCATCTTATTAATCCTTCAACATTAAAAAAGTTCTCAATTGGTTCCCATTCATTTTTCTCGTTTATTATGCATATTGTAGCAAATCCACAATCTTTATGGCTTAACATAGACCATTCTGGTTT
>CAZBEU010000321.1:0-2794 GCA_964491005.1 uncultured archaeon
CTCTTAATGTTCGAATATATCCAAATAAGATACAGCGGATTCAAATACAGAAAACAATTGGATGTAGTCGATTCATCTTTAATCAAATGCTGAATGAGAGAAAGGAGGTCTATAATCAGCTAAAAGATGATAAGAAATCCCTTAAGAAACATATCTTTAAAACAGAAAAGTAATATAAGGAAGAATTTCCATTTCTTAAGGAAGCAGATACTATTGCTTTACAAGCCTCAAGAGAGCATTTACTTGACGCATATCAGAAGTTTTTTAATGGTTTGAAAACTAGTCGTAAGGTGGGATTTCCTAAATTTAAGTCAAAGAAAGGAAAGGAATACGACCAAACAAGCGAATAATAATATTAAGATTGATTTTGAAAGAAAAAAAGTAAAGTTGCCAAAATTAGGATGGCTTAGATTTCATGATACCCGAGAATTTTCTCAAAAGATTAAGCGTGCAACCCTCAAAAAGACGAAATCACATAGGTATTTTCTTTCGTTAACTTTAGAAGCTCAGGAGGATGTAAAAAAGCTAAGAGTGGTCAATGAAAAAGCGATTATTGCATTTGATATGTCGGCAACACATTTTTTAGTAAATGATATTGTGAAAATGGAGAATCCCCGATTCTATCGTTCCGAGGAGAGAAAGACCAAAAAATTAAATAAAACACTCTTAAGAAAAAAGAAAGGTTCTCAGAACCAAGAGAAATCACGATTACAATTGGTACGACACTATGCGATGATATGCAACAGAAAAAAGGATTGGACACATAAAATTACTCAAAAATTAGCAGATATATTCGATGCGATCATTTTGGAGAACTTAAGCATTTAAGGAATGCAGAGATTCAATTCTGGGTTGGCAAAATCGATATCGTTAGATTTTTCATGGTATCAATTCATAACGTATCTAAAATATAAGATGGAATGGTTAGGAAAGCATTTTATTCTTATTGAAAGATTCTTTGCTTCAAGTCAACTCTGTTCATGTTGTGGTTGGAAAAACAACAACCTTACATTACAAGAAAGAAGATGGATGTGCTTAGATTGTGGAGCATATCATAATCGAGATGAGAATGCTTCAATAAATTTCAAAGGAGAAGGAATAAGAATTCTCAAAGAAGAAAAACATATCATGATCATCTATGATGAGATTCCTACCGTGGGGACCACGGGAAGTTACGCCTTTGAAGATAACGTAAGACCTCAAGAGATCCTTCAGAACCTTTTTGGGCAGTTTTCGATGAATTAGGAATCCAAGTCCTTGAGGACTTGGTAGTTTAAATATCCTTTAGCCTTTAAGAGTTCAGCATTTAAAATGGCTCCCCCTGCTGCGCCTCTAATTGTATTATGGCTTAATCCAATGAATTTATAATCAAATACCGTATCTTTTCTTAATCTACCTATGGTTACTGCCATACCTTTATCATTATTTCTATCTTTTCTTGGTTGAGGGCGATCTATATTCTCTAAATAAATTATCGGGTGTTTAGGAGCGAATGGTAAGTCTAATTCTTGTGGAAGTGCTCTAAATTCAAGCCATATTTTTTTTATATCTTCCATAGATGGAACCTTATCTTTGAATTTTATATTTATAGATGCAGTATGGCCATCCACAATTGGTACTCTTGTACACGTTGCACTTATTTTTATCGATTCATCATTTATTATACCAATATCTCCAACTTTTCCAAATATTTTCATTGGTTCTTTCTCCGATTTTTCTTCCTCACCACCAATATAAGGTACAATATTATCAATTATATCAAGTGAAGGTACACCTGGATAACCTGCTCCTGAAACTGCTTGTAATGTAGTTATTATTAATTTATCAACTTTATAACCTGCTTTTTCTAAAGCATATATTGGGGTTACATAACTTTGAATTGAACAATTTGGTTTAACAGCAACAAATCCTTTTGAGAAGTTCCTCTTTTTTTGTTGAATAGGAATAACATTAGCATGATCAGGATTAACTTCTCCAATAATCATTGGAACATCTGGTGTCCAACGATGAGCTGAATTATTACTTATAACAGGAATTCCATTTTGTGCATATTTGAATTCAATCTCTTTTATTTGATCTTTTGTTGGCATATTAATTGCAGAAAAAACAAAACTAATATCATTAGGTATTGTTCCAAAATCTTGAACATCTCTAACAATAACATGCTTAATTTCTTCTGGAATTAAAATTGGCATTTGCCATTTAGGTCCTGCAGCCTCCTCATAAGTTTTTCCGGCTGAATTTGGAGAAGCAGCAAGATCTTTTATTTCGAACCAAGGATGACCTTGTAGTAATTTTATGTAATTTTGACCAACAATACCTGTTGCTCCTAAAATACCAATTTTTAATTTTTCCATAGTTTTATTCTTATTTTTTATTTAAATCAAAAAGGTTAGTAAAACATTATTTTATAATTTAATTGAATAAAACAATTGAAATTCAATTATTCTTTTTTCATATTAGTTAACTTTTGCTGTAAATCTTTATCTTGATATTTTTCGGTATTTTTAAGATAATCAATAATTATTTCATATTCAATTTTGGATAATTTATCTTTTAGCCAATAAATTCCCTTTGAAGTAAATGGGATTAATGAAATTAAATTTAGATTATGTGTTTTCGCTAAATCTCCAGCACCTTGTTCCCTATCTAAGATTACTATAATATATTTAGATATTACTTCTAAACTGCGATTTGAAACCTCTAAATGTAATTGTTCCTGAGCAATCAATTTACTATCTAATTTAGTTACCAAATCATCTACTAGGGCGATGTTGTCCCCATTTTCGATTAT
>CAZBEU010000322.1:0-3682 GCA_964491005.1 uncultured archaeon
GTATTCCTTGTTTTTTTGCCCAATTAACACCCAAAACTCCAATTGAAGCATGAGTCTGAATATGAGCAATATCTAAATCATTATAATCACATTTAAATATTTTTTGAATTGGAGCACTTAGAACTAAACCAGTTTTTTTTGCAACTCTTGCTCCTCCCAAATCATGAAAGTGAAGATTTTTTGGTTTATTAGAATCATTTATAATACGAGGGGCAAAGACATGTACATTGTGTCCTAATTCTGCAATCGTTTCGCTAAGAAATCGCGTTGCATGTGCAGAACCATTCATCTGGCTATACATGCTTGAAAACATTCCAATTTCAAGTTTTTCTCTAACCATAATAAATTACCTAAGTTTTTTGAATTTCGAGATATATTTCAACTGGAGGTAGATTTGTTTAAATATATTTCTATCTTAATAAAACCTCAATTTTGTTTTAATAATTTTAATCAAACTTTTTTTATTTTCAAATGATCTGGAGTAAGATATCTTAAAATTAATCTAAAATGCTATTATTCGAATTTTAAAAATTCTAAATAATGATAAATTCCTATAATATTTTAAATTAAAATTTCATTTGTCTTATATTTTTTGAAAATAAAATATTTTATTCAAATTTGTAAATTTTTATCATGGAAAATTAAAAAAGTTACATATATATGGAACTTTATCTAAATTGATAAATTTTTTTTTTGAGTAAACATAACTAAATATTATGGATCCTAAAGAAGAAAAAGCAATAATAAAAGATATTATTGATAAAAGAAGATTACCTTATTCATTGCAAATTTTAGAAATTCAAGGAGATAAATATAAAGTTCTTAACAATTTTGGTTCTGAAATTGTATATATTAAAAAAGGAGAAAATTATTTTCTTGAAGATGAATTATAGTTATTCTTTTAACCATAATACAACTCATTGATGTCCTATTAAGATTCTTTTATTTTTATATATTGAAAATTAATAATATAGTTTAGTTAAGATTATAAAAGTTTGTTTTTTATTTAAATATAGAGAAATAAAGTTATTTATTTGAAGAAAATGCGACGACGGAGAACCAAGTCAGACAGGACTGAAAGTAGAATTACTGAAAAATTTCGAGCAGTTATTGATATAAATACTTCTTTATCAATGTATAATAAAAAAAACCATTCTTATTGTGTTATCCGTAAGGATCTAGCTAAAAATTATGAAATAGAAGTAGATGCTTCAGAAGCCCCAATATTAAACAAAGTTTTAACAGAACCAGAACCTTATGAATCATCTATGGCAGATATCAAAATTTTAGAAGAAGAAGTATTTCCAATTAATGAAGCAATAAAGAGGGTCTTTGGTGATGAGAAGGAGCTTTCTTTAAATTCAATTAAATTAGCAATTGGGGGAAGTAAAATAGATTATGTAACAATTGATGAAAACGATTTGATTAAATTTGATGTAAAACCTACTCTAACAGGATTAATAAATTTTATTGGAGAAAATATGGATAGTATCTTAGGATTTCTTGATTGTGATTATATCAGTGAAGAAGGAAATGTTATTTATTTAAGTTGCGGTAGAAAAAACCTTTCTGAAAATATTTTCTCGCTAAAATTAAAAATTCTTGCGTCTATGCAACAACGAGGTTTTTATCTTCAACAGGAACATAAATATTATGGTCTTCAACTATATATCGTTTTAGAATCTAAAATACCTAATGATGATAAAATTTTAGAATTACTTAAAGAAATAGATATAGATTGGGAATTATTATTTTTTAGGAGAAGATTAGCAATACATGATTGGACTGAAATTGAATGTGAACGGAATTCAGAAAATCTTAAAAATTATCTAAGAAGTAAATTCGAAAGTTTAAATTATTTTGATGTAAATAATATTGCTCGATTAATTAATAAAAATGAGTTATCTTTTTTAGTTGCTGATAAAATGGCTACATTACTTCATAAAATGAAGACAGAACGTTCTTTTAGACTCAATGAAAACCAATTTCAAAAAAATTCATTACCAACAAATGGAAATGAATATCCAAATGATGAATATTCAGTTACCCTTAAAAAAGCAGAGATTGTAGCAGCAGCAAATCTATCTTGTGCATATTTAGGAATTCAAATAAAAATAAAGTTTGATGATGATATTTCTTATGATGAAATATTAAAATATCAAGAGGAATTAACGAATATATAATTATATTTTCAAAAGATTTCTATTTTTAATCTTTTTTTTTATCTTTATTGCTCAAGAAAACATTTTCATTTATGAAGGTAATGAATCGAGTCTCAATAGAAAATCATAAATCCTTTAGAAATGTATCTTATTTACCTTCTTATCATCCATTAGAGCAATAGTAAAATATGATTCCTTAGAAAAACAATTTCATATTATGTAAACACTTCATGGATGGAAAATCCTTCTCAAAACGATGAAATAGAATTTTATAAAAAAAAACAATCCATTTTGGAAGCGATTGTGTTTTGATAGGCCCCTACGGTCTTTAGATTGTGTTTAGTTCACCTAATTTATAGGAAGATTTTAATAATTCTAAATCAAGCGAACCAGATGTTATAGAATTTCCAGTTTTTATATTTATTATATTAAAAACTGCTGGAGCAAATAATCCCGGATCTATATCATAGAAATTATAATTTACCTCCTTAAAAATATTAACAAAACATTTTCCATAACTAGAAGATTGGTTAGCAGGTGCTTTTTTTATTAATTTAAAAAGGGAAGATTCTTGTTCTTCATCAATATAAATTGTATAATATACCATTCCTCCAGCAATTATTGAATCATTTGTTCTACCCATTGCTTCTATATCATTTTCAGCTACAGGAGCAACAGATGTGGTTCCAAATCCAATTTGAATAATATCAATAGGAAATCCCATTTCATGTAATTTATGAATTCCTGTTTCAACAATTCTAGCAGCAATTTGTATTGATCCAGTTAAACTAGCTGTGGGAGCATATAAAGCATATGTCTTATTTACGTCAATATTACATTTATCCGCAATTATTTGCATTACTTCTTCATTTGGCCTTTGGGATGTTTCAAAAAAAATTATCGCACAATTGGAATCATCACGATATTGTATCTCATCAAATAATTTTTCTTCAATTCTACTTTTCGCTCTTGCAGGACCTGATCCTAAAGAATCGAAAATTTTTTTTTTTTTTATTTTTCCATTAATTTCAGTAGATTTTTTAATTTTTACACTCCATCCTGCTAATTGTGAAGCCATACAAGCGATTATTGGATATGATGTATAAACATTAATATTCGTTAAAGGATAAGAATGTATATCAACTTTTGAAAAATGAATAGATCCAAGACCACCCATACATATTTCAGCGACTAATTTACCGCCTTCTCTAGTTGCATCTTTCATATCTATAATAGTTGCATCATTTTCTAATATTTGAACATCTGCATTATATATACCCTTATTATCAATAATTTTTTGAACCAAAATTCTTGATAATTCATTGATCTTTAAATCTGTAATTTTAAACACCCAATTATTTTTCCTTATTACTCAAAAAAACACCTTCATTTTTGAAGATGATCTATTTAAGTTCAAAAGAAAAAAATTAATCCATTAGACTCTTCTATTTTTAACTTTTTACAATCTACTTTAGGATTTAATAAATTTAATTTCATAGAAAATCAATTCCCTAATCCAT
>CAZBEU010000323.1:0-6301 GCA_964491005.1 uncultured archaeon
TAAAAAATTAATTAAATCTAACAAAAAAAACCAAAATCGGATTTGTCCAAAATTATCAAAAATTATCAAATCAAAACTCAAAAATTATCCAAAAAAATTACTCTACTATTTAGAGGAAATTAGCAAAATAAGTGGATTTCCAGATTATATTATTAAAAAATATGGCAAATGTCTAAGAATTTCTAATTTTAAATTGATATCTCTCGGAAATAATAATCGTGAAAATAGACACCTAAGATTTGAATTATCAAATATACTAATATCGGAAAAAAAAATTGTTGTGATAAATAAAAATCAGGATATAATGTCTAAAAATAATATAGAATCTCTAGTCCAAAAATTAATTGATTTAGCGCAAACTCATCATTATAATAAAAATGAACTGATGCAAAGTCATCAGGAACCAGAACGCAATAAATTACTTTTAAAAATCTTAGATATAGTTGATAATGCAATAGGAATTGAATTAAATGTTTGGAAGCCATATAAAGATAGGTTTTTAACAGGTCATATTGATTTACTATTAAAATATAATGAGAGGCTTATCGTTGCAGATTATAAACCTGATGAAGGACCATTAGAGGGACATTTTTTAAGATTATTACCACAATTAGCATCATATGCATATTTAATCAAAGAAGAGTTTGAAATTGATAATATCTTATGTCTAAGCTTTAATAATAAGGGTGCTTGGATTTTTTCTCTTGATATTTTATTTAATGAAATTAAATTATATCTTAAATTAATTAATTTTAAAAAAACTCCTTGGGAAAAATATTTTAAAAAATAAGAAAAATAAGATTATTTTTTGAATTTAATCAAAGATTCCATGAAATTATTTGGATTCTCATATCCTAATAAATTAATAATGGTTCCAGCAACATTACCTAAACCTGGTTCCTTAATTTCATTATTTATGGTATATTCATCATTATATTGAGAATCAATAATACTAAACATCACAGGATTGCATGTATGCGAAGTCTGCCATTCTTTACTCATATCTTCAAGATTACCATGATCTGCAGTTACAATAGCAATTCCGTTCATTTTATCAACTAAATCTACTATTTCTTTTACACAAGTATCAACAGTCTCAGCAGCAACTATTGAAGAGGCTATATTTCCTGTATGACCGACCATATCGCCATTTGTTAAATTCACTCTTAGGAACTTATATTTATTGGATCTAATTGCATCTAATAATTCATTTTTAATCTCTAAAACTTTCATTTTGGGATTTTTTTCAATTAATTCAGATTTAAATGACACAATTTCAATAATATCCTCATTGAAACTACTTTTAGATACTCTTATATCATAATTCTCTTTTTTAACATAATCTGTTTTTGTAATCATATCACGATTTCCCCAAAAAAAATAACATAAATGACCTATCTTAAAAGTCTCACTTGTAGCAAACATAGGTATCTTTTCTGTACTTAGAAAATCGATAAATGTTACATCTATTTTTGGAGGATTAATAAAAAATCGTTTTGGAATGTGTTCTTTTTTATCATATTGAAGCAATCCGTAATAAATTACATTTGGATGACATTTTTTTTCAAAATCTTTAAAGTCAGTTCCTTCATCAAAAGCCCTAGAAATTTGAATTGCTCTATCTCCTCTATAATTAAAATAGATTACCCCATCACCATCTTCCATTTTTCCTAATGGTATATTATTTTCATCTATTATAACAAATGAAGGGAGATATTGATCCGTTAAATCCGGATCTAATGATCTAGCTTTTTCTATTGCTTCGTTTGCAGACTTGAAAAATCCATTATATCCTGAAAATTGATCTGGTATAGCACACACATGTGCATCCCATCCTCTTTTTACAACGTTCCAATCGGAATTATATCTATCCATAGTAACATGCATTCTTCCTCCTCCTGAAGCAATTCGAAAATCAAAATCACCTGATTTATTTATCTTTGTTAATTCAATTTCTAATTTGTTGATATATTCTAAAGCAGATTTTGGAGGAACATCTCTACCATCTAAAAGTGTATGAATTCTAACTTTCTTAATTCCGGAATCTTTTGCACCATATAAAATGCCAATTAGATGAGATATATGACTATGCACGTAACCATCTGACAATAAACCAATGAGATGTACTTTTTTATTATTCTGATTGATAATATTACTGAAATTTTTCCATTTATCACTATCAAATAAAGATTTTGATTCAATAGCTTCTTTTGCAAGAGTAGCTCTTTGTTTAGGTATTTTTCCTGCTCCAAAAGCATTATGGCCAACTTCACTATTCCCCATTTCATTATCAGTTGGTAATCCAACAGCAGTACCATGAGCTTTAATTTCAAGATATAATTTTTTTTCCAATTGTAATTTATCTAAAAAAGGAGTATTTGCAAGGTAAAATGCATTAGTTTCATTTTTTTCAGCAATCCCTATACCGTCCATTATGATTAATACTAACGGTCCTTCTCTTCCAGAGAAATGTTCTAAATTTTTAAGCTTATAATTTTCCATCTGAATAACAACTTAATCTTATAATTATTGTTTACGCTTATTATATTGTCTTAATTTAGCTTATAATTTAGACTTAATGAATATATATTATAGTCTTATAAAACTAATAACCTTTAAATTTACACTATTCTTAATATCTAACGATATATTTTTTTTATTAAATAATAATAAAAAACCCAGACATTTCAAACAGAAATTTCTGATAAATAGACTAATCAGATATTTATGGTGAAATATATGAAAAATAGCATTTACAAAGAGCAAATTAAAAGAAAAATATTTCTAATCTTGTCTATTTCAGTATTCTTTTTCAATCCAATAATGATTACAAATAGTCAAGAAAGCGATGACTTTGAAATTATTGAAATATATGGAAAAGTTGTATATGTTGGACTTGAAGGAGGATTTTTTGGGATTGTTTCAAATGCAGAAGAACAGTACGAAGCTATTAATTTACCAATTGATCTACAAAAAGATGAATTGCCAATTCACATTATTGCGAAAATAAGAACTGATTTAGCATCAATATATATGTGGGGAATTATCATAGAAATCTCTGAAATAATAGAAATAATCACAGACACAAGCGTTCAAAAATTTGGAGATGTTAATAATGATGGAGATATTAATATAATAGATGCTTTATTAATCGCTCAATATTATGTAGGATTAGCTCCTATAGCATTTGATCCTAGATTTGCTGATCTGAATTTAGATGGAAAAATTGATATTTCAGATGCTTTATTAATTGTACAATACTATATAGCAATCCTTCCGAGATTTCCATGTGATAATATTCCTTTAATTGAAGGTAATTGGTTCCTACAACATTATAATTGGCAAGGTAATGTGATTGGTGAAGAGTTTGTAACAATTAAGAGAGTTGGAAATCAAATCACAATAATCTCTGAGATTGATAATGAAGTATTAGGTGTTGGAAGCCTTATTATCAATAATTTAGGATCTCCATATCAAGATAGATCTAAATACATTATTAAAGGAATTGATTTACGAGAACTCGGAATAGAAAATATTTTTATTTATGATGATTCTAATATGGAAACGGAACTTCCGTTGGCCGAATCTAGTAATCCTTCAGTTTTTTCGAGAGTTGTTAGAATTTTGGGAGAATATCAACTTATTCCCAATCCCCCTCTTACAAGTCCCTCTATACCAGGAATGGTTTATGGTCTAATTGCTGATAAAAATTATATATTAACAAATAATAATTCATGGTATTGGAGTGAAGAAAATCCTAAGTGGAAGGGCCCCTCTCCTGAAATTGGTGATATGGTTGATTTATTAGGCTATAGATCAATTAAAACAGATATAATGGGTAATTCTTATTATGAATTAGAAGTTTTACAATTAAGACCTAATCCAAATGTGGTTCAATTAGATATTTTTGATGACAATTCTATCTTAGAGGTTAATCTGGGAACATGTTTAAGAATTACTTTAGAAGAAAATCCTTCTACAGGGTATAGATGGGAATATAGTCTTCTTGAGGGCTTCTTAGAGCTGATATCAGATAATTATATCCCACCTGATGATATACTCCCTGGAGCCCCAGGTACACGAATAATCACACTTAAAACAATTGCAGCTACAGAATATAATTTTTATATGGAATATATTCGTCCTGGAGAAGAAATTCCAATTAATGAATTTTCAATCGATTTAGTTGTAATTTAATATTAAATTTAAACATTAAATAAGTGAATAAAACCTTATTCTTTTTTTTTTTAATAAAAACGTATATGATATTAATTAGAATTAAAAAAATCGTAAATTAGATGTTGTGATATAAGCAGAGTCTCCAATTGTAATTTTTTTTTTGATAAGATCCTCTAAAGTAGAAAAATCTCCTATGATACTATCTGAAGAAATTATTTTTTTTAGATTAGCACCATCTCCTATAACAGATTCATATAAAATGCATTTTTCTAATATAACATCATCTCCGATTGAAACATTTGGTCCGATAATTGAATTTTTTAATTTAACATTTTGACCAATAAAGACTGGAGGAATTATTTTTGAATCCTCTATATTTCCTGTATCTTTTAGTTCTTCATAGAGGGGATCTTTTATTTTTATTTCAGATAATAATGAACGATTTCCCTCAAATAAACTTTCAAATCTTCCAAAATCTAAAATCTCACTTTTCATTTCATTTATTATTATTTTCTTTCCATCGCTAATTAATTGTTGAATAGCTGAAGTAAATTGATGCTCTTCTCCATTTGAGATTTTTTTTTTTTTTTGCTCCTGCAAAATTTCAAATAATCTTGGAATAATACGTTTTCCAAATAAATAAGCTCCTGAAACAGCATAATCTGAAAAATACTCTTGAGGTTTTTCAACTATTTTATTTAGATATCCATTTTTATCGATTGTTAATACTCCGTAAAATTGAGGATTGGAAACTCTCTTAACATTAATTATACCATCACATTCTTTTTGATGAAAATTCAATAATATTGAAGTATAATCCTCCATTGGAAGTCTGTCGCTTAAAAAAATAAACATATCATCGTTTTTAATAAATTCTTTTGCTAAAAGAATTGCATCACCTAAACCTGAAAAATAAGGTGTTTCTGATTCATATCCTATTGGTTTTTGTTCTCTAAATTGAAGATTAAAATAATCAGAATAATTTTTTATCAAATATTCTGAAATTTGTCTCTTCTTATATCCAATAATAAAAAGAAGATTGGAACCTTTTGGAAATGTTCTTTTTAATTTAATAAGAATATGATCTATCAGCCTTTTTCCAGCAATTTTTAAGAAAGCTTTTGGTTTAGAATAGGTGAAAGGCTGTAATTTTTTTCCTACTCCTGCTATAGGACAAACAATCCACATTTTTTTTATATTTTTGATTCTATTATTGTTTCCAAAATTTCATAATATTTTAATTCTTTTAACTTTTCGTGAATTATATTCTTGAATTTACTTAAGTAATAATTGTCTGTACGAGTTCTTTCATAACCATGAAGTTTTTTAGTTATTGCCATTCTAATCTTTTCATCTAATAGATTTATTGGTATCCTTCTAAACTTTTTAATCAAATCCTCTTTTTGTTCTTTAGATGAAATTTTCTCTCTTTGTTTAATTTTAATTTGATTTATTCGATATAAATTAGATATCCAAACTTCAATCTTATCTTTATCCCCTTTTAGGTACGTTCTATTATTCAACCATTCTTTGAATTCAATAATTTTATCCAAAAAATCATCAGGGATTTCTGAAACAGGGTCTTCTTTCTTTAATATTTTTTTTAAGCTTTTTTCTTTTAATGTTTTTTTCTTCTCTTTAGATAAATTTTCAAATAATTCATTTCTTTTTTTCTGATTTTCTACATATTCTGGATCTGATAACCATTTATCTATTGACATTATAAATAAAATCTCCAAGGTTTTATTATGATATTCTAAT
Source organism: uncultured archaeon (assembly GCA_964491005.1). Taxonomy (GTDB): domain Archaea; phylum Asgardarchaeota; class Lokiarchaeia; order Sigyniarchaeales; family SOKP01; genus JAFGOA01. The sequence continues at coordinate 5,941 of CAZBEU010000323.1, forward strand.
AATTCATTGTTTTTTTAAATTATTTTTTTTATTTGGATAAAGAATTTAGGTATTTTTATACAAACTATACTTTAAATAAAAACAATTTAAGGCTTTAAAGGGAGTCCTTTTTATAATATTAAATTAAAGAATAAATGAAAAAAAGTTATATTTTTTATTTTATTATTGATTTTCTTTTTGCTAATCCAATTCCAATGCATATAAAACTTATTCCAAAAATAACGAGCAAATCATATCCATAGATACTTCCAGAAGATGGATCATCTCCAAGTTTGATTGAATTACTAAGAAGGATGTTAATATCTGCATTTACCTCAAAGAAATCAAATCCCATAAGTACTAAATGACCATTTCCAATTTG
>CAZBEU010000324.1:0-2989 GCA_964491005.1 uncultured archaeon
CTTTATATTCACCTAATTAAAAGAAAAATTATTCTTTGATAATGATTCTTCAATTTGATATTAGTAAAGAAATTCAATTCTTATCATATATATTAATTGTTATTATAGGTATTCAAGTCTCCTTATCATTTTTTTATAAATATATTAAGATGAAAGATGTACATCTACCTCTTAATAGAATTTTATTAGCTTTTGGTTCTTTTATTTTTTTTATAATTATAGGACCTCTTTTTATTCAAATATCTCGTTTATTTATTGAGGATCACCTATTAAATGATATTATTTATCGATTAGGTTGGGGTTTAGCTTTTTTTTCAACTATTATACCTTCTCTTTTTATTATAAGAAAAGATTTTTCAATTGTTACTAATTTAAATTACGCTAAGATATTATTGATCTTGAATTTTATTCCGATTATAGCATTATTTTTACTACCATCGATAAAATCTCCTTTATTTTTTACAACAATCATATTTGTTGTTACAAATGGACTCTACATTGTTCATTTTATAATAATACTTATTAAAAAATCAATTGGTAAAATTAAAAAAAAATTCAAATTATTTTTTATTGGTGCAATGGTTAGTATCCCTTCTCTAATTTTTGCTGCTCTAGTTGGTTCTGGAATTCTCCCTCCTATAATTCGTGAATTAATTTATTTTATGGGAATCAGTGAATTACTTATTGGTTTTATAATCATTTATTTCTCTTTAGTTGATTTTCCCCCTTTTTATGAATTTGAATGGAGAAGTAATCTGGAAAAAATATTTATTATTAATAATGATAATAAAGAGTGTTTCTTTTACTATGATTTTAAAAATATCCAAATAAATGAAATTGATATTTCAACTGCAAAAAATAACATAAAAGAGATTGAAGATATATTACCTGGAGGTATAATTGGGATTGAACAAATTATATCAACTATAACTAAATCTGATAAAGAAAAAATAAAGATAATAAGGAGAAAGAATTCAATTTTCTGTATAGATCAAAGTGAAAAATTTCCAAATCTAACATACATTCTTATAGTTAAAAAAGAATTAGTAAGTATCTATCATTTTCTTAATTTAATTAAAAAGCAATTTGAAGAGATTTATAAAGAAATCTTGCTTAATGCAGAAAATTTAAAAGAAGATAAATATACATTGTTAAGTAACTTTTCATCTGTAATTAATAATTTACTCTAAAAGAGGTCATTAATGCATTTCCAAGAATATCCTATAGCGTATCCCATTAGAATCCCTTTATTAGCATTTGAATGGGGTTTAATCATCATTTGTTTTGAATTGGGACTTTTCTTTTTAGTGAGCAATAAGAGAAAAACAGATTTTATTAAGATTGAACAAAAATTAGGATATTCTATAATATTTATCAGTTATGGTCTAATGAGGTTTTTTACACTTTTATCTGATTTTTATAGTATGGAATCCTTTTATAGGATTTTTTTTATCGAATTGAGATATGTTTGTATGACATTTGGTGCTTTACTTTTTATATTTTTTATTGAAAAAAATAATAAGTATTTTATAATAAAATTCTTCTTTAGCCTAACTACGCTAATATTTGTATTACTATTTCTAATATTCATAGTTTTTATCAATGAATTTTATATAATCTTTTATTTATTAATTTGGCTTATTGTAATTGTGTTTTTAATTATTCATGCTTTCGATATCGCAAAAAATATTCCTCAATTAGAAAAAAATAAATCCGAAATCCTCAACCTCAAATTTGTTGTTTCTATTCTCTTATTGATCTTTGGAAATATAATTTCACTAGACATTTTTACCTTTTATCTTGGACATGAAATTAGATTATTAGGAGCGATTCTTCAAATAATATGTATTTTGTTGATTTTTAGATTTTTACTTAATCATCCCTTTATCTATAAATTTAATTGGAAAACAATTGTGGAGGATTTCTATATTTTAAGTTTAAATGGTGCAAATTTATTTTATAAAGCCTACTCTGGGGAGAAAAAAAAAATTGATGCTTCCCTTGTATCAGGAGCACTTTTAACAATTAATGTTATGCTTAAAAATCTCTCCCTCTCTCCGGGTAAAGGTATTGAAATTATAGAAAAAGAGGGTCATATTTTATATATTTATACTGGAAAATATTGCATTGGAACTATCATTTTAAAAATGAATGTGGATTATTTGAAATACTATCTAAAAAAACTAATCGAAAGGATTGAGATTATCTATAAAAATATTTTTGAAAATTGGAAGGGTGAATTACGTATATTTTCTCCTATTGAATCAATTATAGAGGAAATATTCCCACATTGAAGAGAATGATAAAAAAATCTAGTTGCTATGAATTATATTTGAAATTCTAATTCAAGATTTAGTAATTCACCACATTTATCACATGTTAACCAATCAAATACTAAAAGTGATGTTTTCATTAATTCCATGTCCCTTCGCAGGAATTGATTTTTAAATATTTTTTTATATTTACATTTGGGGCAACTAATTATTGCTCTAACATGAATTGGGTTCTTTTGTTGAGTGGAATCATTTTTTGAGGCTCCTAAATCAATATGAAATCTATCTATTTCCATTTAGTACAAACACCCCATTTCTATTAGTATAAATTAAATATATACTTATATAATTATGTTTTCTCATTCTTTTCACATGAATAAATTTCTTATTAGATCATAATTATTGTCTTACATGAAAGACATTGATTTCAATAATTCTCTATTTTTTAATATTTTTTTTCTTCTATTAGGTAAATCTTAAAAAGATTCAAGAAAAATATCATATATTCTTTATCCTATCGGACATAATTTAATTATAATATTAATTCTAATACTAAATATCAAAAGAGAGATTTAATATAGTCATAACTCATTTAAATCTGAATATATCGAGTCTCCTTTATTTTTATTTTTATTTTAAGAATATTAATCCTAGATATTCTTTTTAATATTTTAATTTAAATAGCCATTCTGTCAAGTAGATAAAATTGATAGAAA
>CAZBEU010000325.1:0-6189 GCA_964491005.1 uncultured archaeon
TTTAAAATATTAAATGCTTCTTTCATTGCTTCTCCTGCTAAGACAAGTTCTGTTAAATAATATTCTTTTTCTTCATATAATCTACCTACCTCATCCATTCCTTGAGATAATGCATTTAATATTTCAAAAGGATCTTCACCTTCATCTAAATAATTTAAAACTAAATCATAAATATCATCCACTTCAAGTTCTATAACACATTCAGTTAATTTTTTTATTTTATCAGATTCCATAATCCCATCACTTATATTCCCTAAGAATAAGACGTTGATTTAAAATAATTCTATTTTAATAATGAATAATAATATATCAATTTTATATTTCTTTAAAAAAAGAAAGAGAATGAGAGAATCGTGAAAAATTGTAAATAATAAATTCTATCGGATATTCACAAAGATATCAAATAATTAGGAAATAAAGGGATATTTGACGAATTTGAATTTTACACTTAGCTCTCTATATTTATATTAGGAAAGATAACATATATAAATATTACTCCTTTGTATATCTTTTCATATCTTTTTAATATTCAAATATTTTCTTAAACACATAATAATTTTAGATGATTATCCCTATTAAGCCAATATTTTCGTTTAAAATATTTAAAAAATCCTATTATTAATCAAATTAATTGTAAAAATTAAATAAAAAATCAGATATTAATCTAATCGCATTATTTTTTAAGACAAGTGTATTTAAAGAAAATCTATTATTCTTAATTTTTTATGATAATTTTAAATAGAGTACACCCCTAACTAGATTAGATGCTAATAAATACACTCTTTTAATTATATGTCTATTGAAAATAATAATAATAACAAGCAAATATTAACAAAAATAAATGAATTAACAATTGCTATAAAAGCTACCAATTTAACTAAAGATTATGAGATTGGAGATTTTATTGTTAGAGCAGTAGATAATATAAGTCTTGAAATATTAGAAGGAGAATTTGTTGTTATAAAGGGTCCTTCTGGTGCTGGAAAAACAACATTACTTAATATTTTAGGTGCTTTAGATAAACCTACTGAGGGAGAAGTTTTTTCTTATGGTGTGAAAATATCTGATATGGATCATGAATCTTTAGCAATTTTTAGATTAATGAATTCTGGGTTTATTTTTCAGAATTATTATCTCATAAGTACTTTAACTGCTGAAGAAAATATAATGTTTCCAATTAATTTAATTGGAGAAAAATTAGAAGATCAACGAAGAATAGCAGTTGAGTTATTAAAAAAAGTAAATTTACCTGATAGAAGGGAACATTTTCCATTTCAATTATCTTCTGGAGAGCAACAAAGAGTAGCAATTGCTAGAGCATTAGCAAATGATCCTCCCCTAATATTAGCAGATGAGCCAACAGCGAACTTAGACAAAGAAACGAGTTCTTTTATTAGGAATTTATTTAAAGAATTAAAACAAAATAAGAAAACAATTATTATAGCGACTCATGATGATTTTCTCATTGAACTTGCTAATAAAATCATAACGTTCGAGGATGGAAAAATAATAAATAAAACTTTAATAAAATAATAGGAGTCCTACTTATGTCGCTTGATTTTGCAATAAAAGATTTTTATCGAAAAAAAAAACAAACATATCCATATCTTTTTACAATAGCCTTAATGATTGCTCTCGCTACCTTTTTAATTCATTTTTCAATATCATTTAATTTAAACTCTTTTATTGATAAAACAAGAGATTACCTAAACTCATATTTCTTTTCTGGTGTTATCAATATTATATATTCTCAATTCAACATGATAACATTGATAATGATTATTATTTTTATAGTAATGATATTATCTCTGATATTTTCTTCATTCATAAATAGTAAGAAAAAAGATATTTCTATAATGAAAGCTTTAGGAACACTTCCTCAAAAGCTATATAGTTTTTATCTTGTTGAATCACTCATTTTATTTATTATTGGATATATTTTAGGGTATATTTTTGGAATGATTTTCTATTTAATTGTAGTTGTCTCTATTGATTTTTTAAATATCTCTACCTTTCTTTTTTTTGATGTAATTCTTTCACCCACTTTATTTTTTATCTGCTTATTTTGTGTGTATATGATATCTGGTTTAAAATTAAAAAAAATTGGAAAGAAAAATATCATTAAAACTTTTTCAGATGACATTAAACAAGATTATGAATCGATATATCGTCTCAAGAGAATACCTAGGTGGATTTCTTCTCTTGGATTAAATCTAAAATATGCAATTTCAAACACCTTAAGAAAAAAAAATCGATTTTACCATTATTTTATTACATTTTCTATAATTTCACTCTTAATTTTTACTTTAAGTTTAAGTTCCTTTGTTCTAAACAATACTTCGAAAACATGGATTCATAATTCACAAAATGAAAATATCATAGTTATTGGTCATAAAGATGTAGTTGGTAATTATTCATTAATGTATGAAATGTATTCAAATCCTAATATTTTAGTAGATACCAATGATATTAACTTTACTAATGAAAATTATCTTTTTAATTGGTCTCAAATTAATGATATTGAAAATATAACAGAGATTGAAAAAATAGATCAACGATTAATAAGTTTTTGTGATATTAAAGAAAAAAGTATAACAATTTTAATTCCACCAAGTGAAGAAAATCCTTCAGGAGGAGCTCAAACTATAGGAAAAGATAGAGAAGGAAATTTTCCTATTATAGGAATAAATTCAAGTAATATTATTCAGGATTTTGAGATTGAAGGAAGTTTTTTTGATGAAAGCGATGCTAATGTTAATTTAACAATTTCGGATGGGTTAGCCTATAATTATTTTGATGCTCCATTAATACAAAAAATAAATTTTCCAAATCTAGGTGAACAATTTGGAATAAAAGGTGTTGTTATTGATTCTTTCTATTCCGGACATACTGCTTATATTGATATTGATAAATTTAGAGATATGTTGAATGTTTCTGATAATCAAATTAATTTCGTTCTATTAAAAACAAATTGTAGTTGTTATAATGATATAAAAGAAGAATTAGATCTGATTTTAGCAAACAATTTAGGTAGTGATTTCATCAGTAAAGAACTTAACAATATTTTTAATGAGAATTTAAATTTCATAGATAAATTAGGAATATATAACCTTTTAATTATCATATTTGTGTGTATAATTTTTGTATTTTCATTATATGATTTACAAAAGGGAGATTTGACAGAAAAACTAAAAGACCTTATTATAATGAGAGCAATAGGTTCAAAAATTAAAAATATAAGAAGGATTTTATTTATTGAAGGTATTTTTGCATTAATTCCTTCTATATTAACGAGTTTTGCGGGAGGAATGATTTTAAGCTCATTATTTCTTACAGATCGTACTTATTTGCCTCCAATAAATATCCCACTAATGTTGATAGGATTTATTTTTGCTTTATTTATAATTTTAAATTATATTGTAATAATCCCTTTGACTAAAAATATAAAAAAATTATCATTTAAAGTTGCCTTACTTTTTTAATACCTAAAAGATAATAAAAAAAAAGAATTTAAAGCAAATTATTTAATAGTATAGTTGCTTTTTTTTTATATATATTTCACATTTATAACGAATATCTCTCTATTTTATGATTTAATACCATGTCAAATGATACTTTTAAGATTCAAATATCTAAACTTGAAAATGAATTAAGAGAAAAAGAAGAAGAAATCAATAATCATTTAGATCGAATCGAATACTTAGAAAATAATATTCTTCAATTAGAAGCTCTTATAAAAGAGGCAGAATCTGAAGGTAAAATAGATTCTGAAAAATTTCAAAACACACAATTGAAAATAGGCCTTGAAGAAAAGGAAAAGGAAATAAGAGTGCTTAAAAATAATCTCGGATTTTTACGGAAAGAAAATATGAGCCTTAAAAAGGAAATAGAAACTATACAAAAAGGAGAAACCCATACTTATTCTGTCATGCAAAAAGATGTGGATAATGAACCCCTCCATGCATTAATAAAAGAATTACAAACAAAAATAAATAAACAACAAACGGAAATAAGTAGTTTAAAAAACAATAGTTCAAGTAACAAAATTCAAAATCTAGATTTTGAAAAAACTCTTAGAGAAAAAGATAAAATCATTGATAATTTAAATATAGAAATAAAAAATCTTAAAAATAAACCTCTCAATACTCCTTCCATTCCCTCCAAATCAAAAAACAATGTTTCGAGTTCTTTTTCAAATGATATAACTGAAATGTTACAAGATAAATTAAATAAAACAAGGAGACAGATAGAAATACTTGAGAATAAATTAAAAGATTCTGAAAAACAAAAAAATAATAATAACTCCGATATATCTGGGAAAGATAATATCATATCTGAATTAAATACTAAAAATACTCAATTAGAGGGCCAGTTAAAACAAAAAGAAGATAATATTAAAATCTTAAAAAAGACTATTTCTGATTTGGAAGAAGCACAATCAAAAATTGCGAATGATCTTGGTACAGGAATTATATCTTCTCTAACGGATGAACTCCAACGTCAACTAAATAAGTCAAAATATCATATCAGAAATTTAGAGACAAAACTCGAAAAGTATCAAAATAGTTCAAAATTAGAAAATGATTTGGAAAATCTCAAAACCAGACTTGAAACTCAAGATCTAGTATTAAAGGAAAAAGAAAAAACAATTGATATGATTAAAATTGAAGCTACAAAGAGTAAAGACGAAATTAAGAAATTAAAAAATTATATAGATTCAATCCCAGAACAAAAAAAAGTCGAAGAACCTCCAAAATTAAGCTCAGATATGGATTTAAGATTTAAAGAACTCAAAATTATGATAAAAGATCTCGAAAAATTAAATGCTGAACAAAGATTAGAAATAATGCAATTAAGAAAATCATAGACTAATTTTCATGGAATTAATAATTTTAGGTTCATCAGCAGCTATCCCTGTTAATAATAGAAATCTTTCTTCAGTCGCCTTAACTTACAATTCAAATATTATATTATTTGATTGTGGAGAAGATCTTCAGCGGAAATTCAATGAAGCCAAATTAAAATTTAATAAGCCTTTGACAATATTAATATCTCATTTTCATGGAGATCATATTATTGGACTTCCTGGATTATTATTTCGATTTAATTTAATTGATCGTACTGCACCTCTAAATATAATTGGACCAAAAAATCTAAATGCATATTTATTTATGCATAGTAAAATATTGGGATTATGGGCGAAGTATCCCTTAAAAATCTATGAAATTGACCATGAAAATAAAATAGTTTTAGAATATGAAGGATTAACATCAGAAAGACCTAAAAACCAGATACCAATAAAAGATAATGTTATTTTTAAAAAAAACAAATTTTTCATTCAATATTGCAAAGTAGATCATTCAATTGAAACATATGCTTATTCTTTTATTGAAAATGATCGACATGGGAAATTCCATCCTGAAAAGGTAAAACAATTAGGAATTCCCCAAAGTAATCTCTGGAAAAAATTACAAAATGGTGAACAAATAACTTTTAATAGTAAAGTTATCGATCCTTATAAAGAAGGAATAGTTGATTCAAAAAATCCTGGAAGAAAAGTTACTTATTCTGGAGATACAATTCCTTGTAAATCTTTAATTGAATTAGGAAAAGATTCGGACATCATTATACATGAAGCAACCTTTTCTAATGAATTATCAGAAATTGCTAAAGAGAAAAAACATTCAACTTCTGTAGATGCTGCTAATGATGCAAAAGAAATGAATGCGAAATTATTAGTATTAACTCATATATCTTCTCGATATCATAAAGATGCTCTAAAATTATTAGAAGAAGCAAAAAAAATTTTTCAAAACTCTGTCTTAGCTGAAGATTTGCTAAGATTAGAAGTTAAATAGTTAATTAATATCTTAATTGAATCTAAATATTCACAAAAAAAATTTAAAAAAAAAGAAAAAAATTCTTTTTAACCTAGATACCACCGGCAATGTGTGGTAAAACAACAACCTCGTCAGTTGGACTAATTTTAGTATCTGGGCTGGCCTTTTTCCCATTAACTAAAATACCAAAATATTTATCTTCTAAGTTAAGTTCTTTAAGAAGATCAGCAACGGTCATTGCTTTATCTGGGTTAAAAGTCTCATAAATACCGCTTTCAAGAAGCTCATTTATTTGTCGAATTTTATAAAACCTCAATTGTTAATTAACAATTATAATAATAATATCTAA
>CAZBEU010000326.1:0-4569 GCA_964491005.1 uncultured archaeon
TCTTTTAAAATACCATTTTCTGTAGCTTCTATAATTGCCTCAAAATTACTACCTGAGCCACTAGCTATAGCTCCAATTTTTAATTTATTCATATTGTTAATTATTGTTATTAGTACAAAAAATTATTGAATTAAAAATAAATTTAGTTTATCTATACAGATATTTTTCCAGTAAATTTTATTATATCTATTTTTATAATTATAACGCTATCTAACATTTTTTCTTGGAAAATCCATGATTTTTTTCCAGAATATTTTTCCATTATTTTATTCAATACTTTTATTTTATCTTTTTTTTCATCCATAAAAGAAGCAATTCCTTGTCCTACCACACTATAATACTTCATAGTCCAATTACATGGACTATTTGACTGTTTTATTTTAGTATCTATATCTATTTCGAAGCATACATTATCGTTTTTTCTCAGTATATCTATTTTTTTTCCTATTTTTAAAGAATGAAGATATATAAAATTATTTTCGTAGTAAAAATTCATTGGTACAACATAAGGTATATTATCTAATGAGAATGCTATTCTGCATACCATTGCTTTATTGATTATGTCTTCAATAGTATTTTTATCAATTATTTCTCTATCTTTCCTTCTCATTTTATTATCTACTGATTTTTTTTTCATTAAATATTATAATTCCTAAAATTGTTAAGTTTATGTTTTATTATAAGTATCAAAATCTTGGGGTGAAAAAATAACCATAAGGTTTTTATAATAAAATTCCTTTCATTATCGTAGAACTTGGGTAATTTTAAATTATTCAATTAAAATAAATATTTTTTAAATAATCAATATTTCAAACAGAGATATTTTCTCTATTTGATACAGTATGAGAAAAAAGTAGTAATTAAAATTACTATTTTTATAAAACTTATAACCAAATAAATAATTAAGAAACTTTTTATAAAAAGTATCAAAAATTATATATATTAGAAGAAAATTGATGAAATTTTTAATCCAAAAATATAAATAAGTTATTTTTAAATATATTATAATTAATTAGGCGTATTTTAATGAGTTTGGAACGTGAAATACAAAAAATCCGAGAAGAAATAACTGAATACCTTCCAGAAAATATAAGAATTCAAAAAATTGAATTTGAGGGACCTGAAGTTGCTGTATATTCTGCAGGTAGTCTGGGAGAAGAGGAGTCTGATTCTGAAATAATACAACAAAGTAACATTCTTAAAGATTTAGCTAAAAAAATGAGGAAAAGAGTAGTTATTCGTTGGAATGTAGATAAAAGAATGGATCCTGCAGAAACAGAGACATATATAAGAAATTTAGTGGGCGAAGAAGCAGAAATTTCTAGTATAGAATTTGATCATACTCGAGGTGAGGTAATTATTGAATCTGGAAAACCAGGAGTTGTGATTGGAAAAAAAGGAATTAATCTAAAAGAAATTAGAGCAAATACATTCTGGCAACCAAAAACTATAAGAACACCTCCACTTCCATCAAAAACAATTCAACTAATTAGGGGGATGCTTTCTAAAGAACGACAAACTCAGAAAGATATTCTTCTTAGTATTGGCAAAAGGATTCATAGACCTACTTTATACAATGATCTTTCTATTAGAATGACTTCATTAGGAGGATTTAGAGAGGTTGGACGATCTGCGATTCTTATGCAGACAAAAGATAGCAATGTTTTGTTAGATTGTGGTCTTAACGTTGGAAATCCACATGATAGATTCCCTTATTTTGATATACCTGAATTTAATATACGTGATTTAGATGCTGTGATTATTTCACATGCTCATCTAGATCATTGTGGAATGGTACCGTTCCTTTATAAATATGGTTATAGAGGTCCTGTCTATTCTACTCTTCCTACTCGTAATCTCTCAACTATGTTACAACTTGATTTTGTTCAAATTTGCGAACGAGAAGGAAAAACCCCTCCTTATTCTAAAAAAGATGTAAAAACTACTGTGTTACATACGATTCCATTATCTTGGGGAAAAGTAACCGATATAGCGCCAGATATAAAATTAACTTTACATAATTCTGGTCATATTTTAGGTTCCTCACAAATTCACCTTCATTTTGGTAAAGGAGGATATAATTTTGTATATACAGGAGATATGAAATATCAAAAAACTAGGTTATTAGAAAGAGCAAATGTAAAATTTCCACGTGTAGAAAGTCTTTTAGTAGAATCAACTTATGGTGGGCCACAAGATAGAATACCAAGTCGACAAGAGTCTGAAAGAGAATTAAGGCAGATTTTAAATTCAACAATTCAAAAAGGTGGAAAAATATTAATTCCTGTTTTGGCTGTTGGAAGAGCTCAAGAATTGATTATTGTAATTGAAGAATATATCTCTAAAGGAATGATTGAACAAGTTCCAATATTTTTGGATGGTTTAATTTCTGAAGCAACTGCAATTCATACTGCAAATCCGGATTTTCTTAGCAGTGATCTGAGGGAAAAAATACTACACCAAGGTAAAAATCCATTTTTAAGCGAATTTTTCACAACAGTAAATACTTATGAAGAACGCTTAAATGTATTACAAGGTGGACCTTGTATAATCCTTGCTACAAGTGGTATGCTTATTGGTGGGCCATCAGTACAATATCTAAAAGGATTAGCTGATGATCAGAATAGTGCATTAATTTTTGTTTCATATCAAGTTCAAGGTACTTTAGGAAGTAGAATTCAAAAAGGATTTAGAGAATTTCAATATGTAGATAATAAAGGTCGAACTCAATTGGTTAAAATAAAATTAAATGTCTTCACTTTAGAAGGATTTAGTGGTCATTCATCTCGAAGCCAACTATCTCAATTTTTACGTAAGATTCAACCTCGACCTAAAGTTATAATAACAAACCATGGAGAAGAGAGCAAATGTGTTAGTCTCTCAACGATGATTCATAAGAAAATTAAAAAATCAACAAAAAGTCCAAAGAATCAAGAAACACTTCTACTAAGGTAAATTTATTCAATTATTATTTTTATCTCATTTTTTGTTTAAATTTAAAAAATTAATAATCCTTTTTTTGTAGAGAATATTTTAAGAAATAGCTTTATTGAAAAATTAATTTTTTTAGAAAGCAATTATTAGATGATTTATAATTGATTTGTAAATTAATTGCATTGTGGTAAAAGTGAATTTTAAAAAACTTGGTATAAATAATTTTAGTGTAAAAAATCACTATTTAACAATAGTACGACGATTTGTGCAGATTACTGCTTTTCTGTTAATAAATTATTATATAATTGAATGGATTTTTTCAATTAATACCTATGGTCTAAAAGGATTTGCTTCTTATTTTCCAATATTACAAACCCCTCGAAGTGGATTGTCCGATGAAGCCGGAATATTAGAAATAATATTTTTTCAAGGTGTAAATGGAATTTTTCCTTTTTTACTTATTGGAATATTTATAATAATGATATTACTCTCAAATAGAGGTTTTTGTGGATGGATATGTCCAATTGGAACAATTCAAGATGCTTTATCAGCTATACCTGTAAAAAAGAAAAAATTTAAAGCTAGTACACATAAATCTTTATTAAAAATTAAATTCTTTATAATAACTATTATTATAATCATTGTATTACCGTTAGGAATATCGATTAATAACAATACCACTTTTTATCTCGATTATAAAACAAACGTATCTTTATTAGCAGATAAACCTATTGGATTCTTCTCCTTATCAGAATTTATGTTTTCATCATTTCCAAATGTTATAACTGAGATTTGGACTTCTGGAGGTCTTGGTCCACTTTTTACCAATCCCTGGATCTTTATCTTCTTTATGTTATATATCATAATTATTATCCTATCCGTTTTTTACCCAAGATTTTATTGTAGATATTTTTGTCCAGTTGGTGCATTTTGTAGCATGATAAGTGAACAATCATTTCTAAAAATTTCAAGAAGTCCTGTTAAATGTGTTGGAAGATATGAATGTGGAGTATGTGAAAAAGTATGTCCTAAACAAATACGAATATTAGATGAACCTTTTGAATTTTTTTCTGGGAATGGAGAATGTAATCTTTGTGTAAAATGTATGGAAAAATGCCCATATAATGCTATACAAATTAATTTTGGATAATTTTACTACTTCTTTATCCCAAATAATATTTTAAAATAAAAATTAATTTTTCAATTAATTTGAGATTCTCTTCATTACTAATTAAATCTTTATTTTATATAAATAAACCAGACAATATCTAAAGGTTATCAATTACAGCAAAAAAAAAACACTCTCCTTTCGGGGGGTTTTGAATTTTGCTTTTGTAAATTGTTAACCTCTCATCATTTAAAAACAAAAAAAAAATATAAAGATAATTAATGCACCTCATTCGACAAGTTCAATTTAAATCCTCAGACCTCTTGGAAAAGATCACTTTTCTCTCAAAAAACTTGTATAATGTTGCAACCTACACGATTAGGCACAGATTCTTCAAGGATCATCATTGGATTCGATATAATGAATTATGGAACATGTTAAAATCGCATGATGCGTATCAAGAGTTACACATAACTTGTGGTTCTCATCCTCCTCAACAAGTCTTAAAGCAAGTCGATGCTACCTTC
>CAZBEU010000327.1:0-3389 GCA_964491005.1 uncultured archaeon
GGAATGAATAGATTATTAATTTCATAGATGGAGGGAGACTTCCAACATTTACAAATTGTCCTGAAAAAAGCAATACTACAATAAAAAATACCATATATAATTGGTTTGCTTGTTGATCTGTTTTACTTATTGAAGATATAAATAATCCCATTGAAACACCACATAATCCTATCGCTAGAAATACTAAAAACAATTCAAATAATGATCCTAAACAATAAAGCCCAAAAATAGCAGTTGCGACAAATATTTCACCTGCTTGAAGAATCATAATTAAAGAATTAGCTATTAATTTACTTAATATGATTGATCTTTTTGATGTGGGTGTAATTAACATTCTCGGTAATGGTCCTTCAGATACTATTGATAAACATGAAAGATTCATGGTTGTACCAATTATAATTAAAGGTATTGTTAAAGCAAACGCATAATTTAATACTTGAGATTCCCAGAAAGGAACTTCAAATTCTAAATAGGGAATTAACATAGAAAAGTTAGCAGTTTTTCCTATTTTTAATTTAAATAGTGAAATAGGTTCTAACATTGAAACATTAATTGATTTTACAGCTTCAAAATTACTTGCATCAATAAAATATACTAATTCTGTGTTTACATCATTTTCAATCGTTTCTGAGAAATTTTCTACTAATACTATAAAAACATCGATAATTTCATTTTTTAGCATTTGTTCACATTCAATATAAGCATTATTATAAGCAAATTCATTAGATACATTGTAATACGTCTCTAAACCAAAAGAAGTAAGATTATCTTGAAAAATTGAAATAAAAACATCATCATATTCAGTAGAATTGGAAGGAAAATCACCAAAACAATCCATATCATCTTTAGTTATTATAGCTGCTCTAAAAAATTCTGATGGACCTCCTCCAGATGTTAATCCAAAAATTATTATTAAAATAAGTGGGATTGTAAATAATAGAATTAGAGTTCTTTTATCACTTCGTAATCTTCCTAGTTCTTTCCTTACTAAACCACTTATATACATAATTCTTGTTTATCTATTATCTCTATATATTATACATTTCTAATTAATAATAAAATCTCAATCTTAATAATGATAATACAATTATTCTAATCCATAATAAATTTTACTCAACTATTGAAATTATATTTTTTAAATTTACATTGGTTAGCATTCTATGGTTTCGATAAGTTCTTCAGCTAATATTCGGGCTCGAACTGAAAAATTTTGTAGAAAGATCTTCAATTGGAATATTAATAATAAAACCTTTTTATTCAATCAAATATATGAACTCCTTGAATCTGAATTTAATCTTATTCCTGAAAAAGAAAGAATTGGAAAAGGAGTTGTATATATTTCAAAATATATCGCAAAAGAAATTGTATTCTTTATTAAAAATAAATTAGAGAAAGATAATGATTATTATTTAGAATTTGTATCTAAAGGTTTTTTTTTTGGAGAAACAAAGGAGAATAATCATTTTTGTCTCTTTACATTATTATTTCTTTCTGAATTTATTGCTAATTTTCCGGATTATTTTAAGACGACTACACCTCTTATCCTAAAATACGCAGATAATAAAGATTGGGCAATAAGGGAAACTGTATGTTTTTCAATTGTATCTGGACTAAAAAAAAGACCAGAAATGATATTAAATTATTGTAATAAATGGATAGGTAGTAAAAATGAAAATATACGAAGATTAATCTCTGAGTCTCTGCGACCAAATTCTCATATCAAATGGCTAAGAGATCCAAGTAACAATGACAAAATCTTAAAAATATTAACTAAATTGAACAAAGATTCTTCTATCTATGTTAGAAAATCCGTTGGAAATAACATCAAAGATTTATCAAAATATATGCCTATAAAGATTTTGGAACTCATGAATAATTGGATAAGAGAATCAAAAATCATAGTTCATAATGAGCTAGCAAGTGGAAAGGGACTTAATACAGAAGAAAAAAGATTAATTTGGACAATAAAACATGGAATGAGGTGGATTAGAAATAGAAATCCTGAATATCATCTCAAACTAGAAAAGATCCTTGGAAAGAACTATGTTTTATATTTTGATGAAAAAAAGAATAAATATGCCAAACCAACTAAAAATGAATTTTAATTCCTTATTTCTTAACCATATATGATTAAAATTACTTGATTTTTGAATTATATAATTTATTTATTTGATTAGATAATTTATAATTTCAACATTAATGCAAAAGGAATATAAATCTTTATTTAATTCTATCATTAATTAAAATTTATAATTTGAATAAATATGACATATCAAAAATACAAAAAAATATTAATCCCTTATATAATAATACTTAGTACAATATTACTCTTATCAGTTTTATCTCAAGATGTATTTAACGAATATTCTAGAGGATTCTCAAAAGTAATCCCTCTTCCTACGCAAGGAACTCAAACTTTATGGATTATCTCATTCTCTATAATTAGTGGTATTTTAGGTGCTTATATTGGAGGATATGCTATAGGTCCCGTTTTTCTTTTTTTACATAAAAAAATCATAGGTCGTAAGATGATATATGGGTTTCAAAATAAAGAACAAAGTGATCAATTTAAAGGCTATTATATAAAAGCTCTATTTCCCGCTTTATTAGCTGTACATTTTTGTTTATTATTCAGTACCAATGTTGATATACAAGATTTAGTTGTATACCAAGAAACTAGCCCAACTGTTACTCAAATGATGACTTTTTCTGTTTTATTACCCATATTTTTAGGTATTGGATTAGGAATTTTTGCTCCTACATGGTTCTTGCTCGATGGATGTATTATTTATACAAATAAAAAAAAAGTTGAAAAATTATCTGATCCTATTGAAATCAGAAGTGTTGGTGGTTGGTATATATATCTTTTAAAAGGTTATGCTGGAATCTCGGTTTTTATCACTTATTATGATTTCTTCTCTCGGTTGATAACTGAAGTAGATATAAATGTCAGTTCTTTAATGCTAATCCTAATATGGCCAATAATGCCTTTGTTTATTGCTTACTTAATGATATCCGTTATTATTATTTTAGATAAAACATTTGATAAACGAAGAAAATATATCAGAAATTGGGCAAATAAATTTGGGATTACCGAACCTTTAAATTTTGTTTTAGACCGTGAAAAATAGTAAGAAAAAATTTGGAAAATCTTGGACATTTTCTTTATTTTTTTAAAAGAAATTCCATGTTATTGTCTATTTCTCAAGGGTCACGAATCTTAGGTGTTTGCACAAAAACCATGAGGCATTGGGATGAAAGCGGAAGATTCAAAGCAGATTGCAGAACGATTGGAAGACATCGGAGATATTCATTAGAACGATTGAAAGGATTCATTGAAGATAATGAAAACCTCCATAAAAAGCGAAACAAGACGATTGCTACATTGC
>CAZBEU010000328.1:0-4048 GCA_964491005.1 uncultured archaeon
ATTTTGGTATTTTTCTAGCAAAAAATAAAAGAATCATATAAAATTTTAATATTTGAAATTATGTTCCTAAAAAAAAGTAAGAAAATAGAAAAAGAAATTGTAACAAAGGCAAATTCAAAAAAAACAACAATTCAATGGTTAATCACTAAAGATGATGGTTCTAATAATTTTGCTACAAGACGTTTTGAAATCCAACCAGAGGGGGAGGTAGGCCTCCATAACCATCCAGAAGAGCATCACATCTATGTTCTTGAAGGTGAAGCTGAATTTATTAATATGGAGGGAGATATTATGTTTAGAGCTGTAAAGGATGATGTTATATTCATACCTTCAAATGAATATCATAGAATAAAAAATAATTCTAAAGAAGTATTTGTCTTTCTCTGTATTATTCCTTATCTAAAATGAATGTACTAACATTTTTCTATATTTTTATTGATAAAAAAAGTTTGAATTTATATCTTCAATTAATAAGTTAATTTTTAAATTTCCAAATTATTAGTAATTAATATAGAAATTAATTAATGTATAATATAATGACAAATAATACAAAATTCGTTTTTGTTACAGGTGGAGTTATGTCTGGAATCGGTAAGGGTGTTGTAACTGCAAGTCTTGGAAAAATCCTCCAATTTAGAGGTTTTAAGATTTCAGTAGTGAAAATAGATCCTTATCTTAATATTGATCCTGGAACTCTTAATCCAATAGAGCATGGAGAATGTTTTATTACAGAAGAAGTATGGGATTTCAAACCTGTACCAGATTCAAATGAAAGAGTTTATAAAATAAGTGAGATAGACCAAGATTTCGGTACATATATTCATATTTCTCATATGAATTAGTAAAAACGAACGATTCTTGGGTATTACTATCCATCCATCTAATAATATCACCTCCGGTCAGATATATTTATCAACCATTCTAAAGGAAAGAAAGGGTAAATTTTTAGGAAGAACCGTTCAGCTTATCCCCCATGTAACCAATATGATAAAAGAGAGATTATTTGATATAGCCAAAAAAGATGATCTTGATGTTCTATTAATAGAGTGTGGGGGGACTGTTGGAGATTTAGAATCAAGTATCTTTTTAGAAAGTTTTCGGCAATTTCGTTTAGAATTATCTGGAAAAAATACAGCATTGGTCCATGTCACGCTAATTCCTTATTCTAGGGCTGTAGGACAGCAAAAATCAAAACCTACACAGCATTCTGTAAAGATGTTACAAAGTGCAGGATTGCAACCTGATATTATAATTGGGAGAAGTGAAATTCCATTAGAAGAAGATATTAAAAATAAAATTTCTTTATTTTCAAATGTCCCAAAAAAGGCTGTTATTTCAAATCCAGATACTAAAAATATTTATGAATTACCTCTATTTTTTGAAGAACAGAATTTAGGTGATTTTCTCTGTGAAATATTAGATTTAAAAGCTAAGTTGGTATCCTATAACAAAGTAACCAACTACTCAGAGTGGCAAAAACTAGCTGAAATGTTTAGAAAAGCAGATAAAACAGTTAAAATTGCAATGCCAGGAAAATATTTCAATATCACAGATTCATATATTTCTATAAATGATGCATTGGAGCATGCTGCAGCACATCAAGGATATAAAACAGATTTAAAAATGATCAACATCGATGATGATATCGATATAACAAAAGAACTTAGTGAATGTGATGGTATTTTACTAACACCAGGATTTGGTAGAAGAGCTGTAGAAGGAATGATAAAGAGTGCGGAATTTGCTATGGAAAAGAAAATACCTTTTCTGGGAATATGTTTTGGGGCGCAATTATTTTATATTGGTTATTGTAGAAAATATTTAGGATTAAAGGACGCTAATTCAACAGAAATCAATCCTCAAACACCATATCCTGTAGTTAATTTATTAGAAGAACAAAAAGAAATAACAGAAAAGGGAGGAACAATGAGATTAGGAGGACTAGATATTGTGATAAATAAAGAGACAAAACTATATGAGGCATATGGAAAAAAAGAAATAAAAGAAAGATTTAGACATAGATATCACATAATCCCTGAATATATCTCAAATCAAAATGATAATAATCTGATAATTTCAAGTACAGACAACTCAGGTAAAATCGTTAATAGTATTGAACTAAATCGTAATGATCATTGGATGGTTGGTGTTCAATTTCATCCCGAATTTACATCCCGTCCTTTTAAACCTAATCCTGTTTATTCTGCATTTATTAGTGAGACTATTAAATTTAAAAAAAATAAGAATTAGTAATCTCTCTAAAGATATAGCGAACTGATTAAAATATAATGTTCCTATTTTATTATTTCTTGAATATGATGTTTAATTTTTTGAGCTGATTCTATAAACATCTTCTGTTCTTTTTCATCTAAGTTAATGTGCATTATTTTAGAAACACCATTTTTATCTAGGATAGTAGGAAGACTTAGGTAGAGATCATTTACTCCTAAATAGTTTTCCACTAAAACTGAGACGGGTAAAATAGTATTTTCATCATGGAGTATTGCTCTTGTAATTCGTGACAATGCTAGACCAATTCCATATGATGTTTCTCCTTTTCTTTCAATTATTTCATATGCAGAATTTTTAACTTGTTCGAAAATTTCATTTAATTCACCTTCGATGTTACATTGGTTGTAATTAGTACACATTGGACAATATTCTGTTAAAAAAGTTCCACCAATCATTGCTCTGCTCCAAACGGGAAATTCAGTATCACCATGTTCACCTAAAATATATGCATGTACATTATTTGCATTGATATTACAATGATTTCCTAATAGAAATCGAAATCTTGCTGTATCTAATACAGTTCCGGATCCAATAACTTCATTTGAAGGCTTTTTTGATAGTAGATAAGTTATATATGAAAGAATATCTACAGGATTGGAAGCAACAAGATAGATCGAATCAGGAGAATATTGCATAATTTTTGGTACTATTTTTTTAAATAAATTATAATTTTTGTTAATAAGGTCTAATCTTGTTTCTCCCGGTTTCTGCCCTAATCCAGCAGTAATTACAATAATATCTGATTTTTCTATGTCTGGATAATCACCAGCAGTTATTTCAACTGGCGAAATAAAGGGAATACCATGAGATAAATCCATAACTTCTCCCTCTAATCGTTTTTTATCTATATCAATTATTACAAGGTTTCTTGCTAAACCTTTTATTATCAGAGAATATGCATATCTCATACCCACATTACCCGCTCCAATTATTGATATTTTTGGTTTTAGATTTTTCATTTTTGATACCTCACTCTTTTCTATATTAAATTATATATATTTCATATTTTATTTTAAATAAGCTAAAACAACTTTCATATATGCTGGAAGATCATCTGGACATCTCGATGTTATTAAATTATTATCTATAACTACTTCTGAATCTTCAAATAGAGCTCCAGCATTTATAATATCATCTTTTATTGCAAAATAACTTGTTACTTTTCTTCCTTTTATGATTTTTGCAGATATTAATACCCATCCAGCATGACAAATGGCACTAACCATTTTTTTTTCTCTATCCATATCTGCTACAAATTTTAATACAGTTTTATTTCTTCTTAAATAATCAGGATTTATAGTTCCTCCGGGAAGAATTACCCCATCATAATCCTCTGTTTTAGCTTCTTCAATCGATAAATCTGGTCTGACAGGATATCCATATTTTCCTTTTATTATGTTATGATCTAAACTGATAACATCTACATCAAATCCAGCTTCAATTAACCTAGTTCTTGGATAATGTAGTTCAAGATCCTCATAACCATTTGTAGCAATTATAGCAATTTTTTTTTTCAAATTCATCACCCTTTTCGAAAATTATTATTTTTTAGTTAATTCAAATATAATAATTCAAGTATTATGAATTAGAAATAAAAATTAAACATAATATTCTAGTTGTTAGATAAAATAATATTATATCTATTGATTATTAATATGATATATATTTTAAAGGAAATGACACTTTTTTATAATATTTTTAGGATTTTGTTTAATCACAATTTTATCAATTCATTATCAAATATTAAGAGAGGAAA
>CAZBEU010000329.1:0-6871 GCA_964491005.1 uncultured archaeon
AAAAAGATTAAGAGATAAAAATCTTTTACGAAGGGTATCATATTTGGAATTCTTTCTCGCAAGGATTTCTGAAACTCTCCTTTTTTTTGACCATTTTCTTTGTTGTATCATGAAATTACGAATTTATGGGAAGATTTAAATGTTTCTAAAAAATTAAGTTAAAAAATAATAGTCGGTACTGTATTGGAGGGTGTTTTTTTTTGCTGTAATTGATAAATCATTATCCTTTAAAAAAAATTGTTTTACCATTTTAATCAAGAATTTACGCAATTATCATCATTTAATTATTTAGGAAATTCATAAATATATCCTATTCCTCACATTTCTCATTCAATAAACTATAATTACCCTTAAATTTAAGTCTTTATTCTTATTATAAATATATATAAATCTAAAATTATCCAATACTAAAAAAAATAGAGAAAGAATAATGAATTACTGGATTAATATATGTGAGTTATTTTATCCTAGAAGAAAACGGTTACTTTCGCATCAATACTGACATACATAGCTAATTTTTATTATATAAGTTGTTCTAATTCCATTGGGATTTTATTATAATTTTCTTTATATCGTTGCTTTACTTTCATCAAATCTAATGAATGCGTCTGTGCTCCTTCTGTTTCAATAGTAAAAGAAGCAATAACAGAACCAAGACAACAAGAATCATACATATTCATATTTAGAGATAATCCCGTTAATAATCCTCCTCTAAAAGCATCTCCTGCTCCTGTTGTATCCTTTATATTATTAATTTTACATGCAGGAATTAATCTTTCCAAAAACTCATTAGTGTTATTTTTATATAATAAATTACAGCCTAATTCTCCTAAGGTAGTAATTATTGCTGAATTATTCTCTAATATTAGTTCTTTTGTTAATTCTGTTTTTTCCAATATTTTTTGTATTTCAAATTTATTTCCTATCACTATTTCAGATCTATTAATTATATTTTTTAATGATTGTTGGGTAAATAAAGGAGTTACTTGGCCTGGATCAAAAATAAACGGTATTTTTAATTTATTTAGCTGTATTGCAAGATTCTCCATAGCATCAACACTTTGAGCAGAATTTATAGCATAAAAATATTTACTTGGATTTGCTATTCTTTTTATGAGGTCAATCTCTATTGATTTATTTAAAGCTCCACTATAAAAAATTATCATTTGGTTATTTTTGATATCATTAACGATATAACATGTGGCTGTGGAATCATCTTTATATATATCTACATCAACTTTTATATTACTAAATTTTGAAAGATGTGAATTATATCCTAAATCTTCAAAATCCTTTCCGACAGCACCCATCAACAATGCATGTGTAATATTTAATAATCCTATATTATAAGCTATATTTCCTGCTATACCTCCGAAACGTATTATTTTCTTATTTGTTGTAATCGTGCTTTGATATTCTTCATTTTCATAATTAATTGATACAGCATTAATAAATTTTTCAGGAAACGAGAACAAATAATCATATGCTATAGAACCTAGAATTATAATGTTCTTTTTTTGTGTTATCATTTTGTACTAGAAATAAGTCTTTAAATAATATTTTTATTATTTATAAAAAGTAATAAATATAAATTTAAGATATGCAAACTTGCTAAAATTGTGAAAGAACTAATAGAAAATATAAGAGGATTAATGAGAACAAGAATAAGTTCTATCATAGATAAAAAGATTTATGAATTTGAGTCTTTTAAAGATAAAAATATAAAAAAAATATTTAGGGAATTATGTTTTTGTATCATGACAGCTAATTGTTCTGCTGAAAAGTGTATTCAAATCCATGATAAAATAGGAAATGGCTTTCTCACTCTTTCTGAAAATCAATTATCTCTCAAATTTCAAAATCTAGGATATAGATTTCCTAATATAAGAGCGAAATTTATTATAATGGCAAGAAATAAAATATTTGAACTAGAAGACGCTTTAAAAAAATATAATTCAAATGATCTGAGATTTTGGATATCACACAATATTCTTGGTTTAGGTTATAAAGAAACAAGCCATTTTCTAAGAAATATTGGTTATAAAGATTATGCTATAATCGATTTTCACATAATAGATATATTAATCTCAAATAATATTATTGAAAAACCAACCACTTTATCGAAAAAGAAATATATTGAAATAGAGAATATTTTAAGGGGAATGGCTAATAAATTGAAATTAACACTTGCAGAATTAGATTTATATCTTTGGTTTATAGAAACAGGAAAGATTTTAAAATAAAAGGAAAAATTAAGACTATAATTTAACGAATATTTCTAATTTAAACATTGCATAACCTATTATCCAAATTATAATACAATGAATTATAGCTATACCAAATGCTAAAATCATATTTAAATCAATGGGAGCAAATTGATATATAAAAGAATTTATAATAAAATGAATAATAAATAAAATCAATGAATTTCTTCCTAATATACTTAAAAAATTATCATTATTTTTATTAGGTACCTTTTTTTCATTTAATTTATCAAAATAAAGATAGAATAGGTAGAAGAGCAAAGAGCTAATTCCTACACTTAAAAAAACAAATGGTAATGTAATTCTAAATCGACTTAGACCCCAAATAAAGGAAGTAGCTAATCCTATAATGAAAAATACTATTCCTAAAATTAAAAAATATTGTTCATTATTTTCTTTTAAAAAATTTTCACATATAATTGAAGAAAAAATAATTATTGAAGCCCACGATAAAGCTCCTACGATACCTCCTTCTATCATATCAAATATAATATCTCCAATGAATGTACTAAGAAGATATTGATGAATTATAATAAATATCGTTGCAATAGTAAGTTTTATTATTTGGGGAAGGTTGTAAACCAATAAGAGAAATAGACCAGATAATCCAAGTACTTGAAGTATACCCCATCTTATTAATATTCTAGACTCATCTATTCCTAAAAATAAAAATAATCCAATTCCAATTATAATTAAATTACGAGTAATATAATGAAGATATAAGCGAGGTTTTGAATATACTTTTTCTCGTTTATTAAATGAGATATTAAAATTTAAAGCCATCATAAATAGAAAAGCAGGAGCTATTAAATCTACATATGTTAAACCATAATCAGGGGCATGTTTTGTCCAAGAGGGAATATTTTCAAATAATGGAATGGAATTTACAAAAACCATTAATAGAATTATGAATCCTTTAAATACATCGATACTAAGAATCCTTTTTTTTTTTAAGCAATCATTATTGTTTTCCATTTTGGTAATAATTTTAATGAATTTAATTATTAATTTCTTAAAAAATTAAAGAAAATATATAATCGTGTGTCTTTAAATAATTTATATAATTTGAAAGAGTTAAAGAAAAGAGGATTTATTTTTTAATTACTAATGCGAGAATAAGCGTTTTCTTCAAGGAGAAAATAATTTTCTTTTGAAAGATAATAATTTTATCTGATTATTCTATAAAAAAATAAATATATCTCATCTGATAATAATCTAAAAGATTTGTGTGCAAAATATTTAATAAAATTTTCTTTTGGGGTAAAAAATACTATATTAATTATTATAATTTTATAATTTGTACGCAATAATATAACAAACATTGTAAAAAAAAATTCTCATTTAAATGCGATCTAATTTTTTTAAGTTATATCAAATAGAATATATGAACTTATAAAAAATGAATATTTTATCCAATCAATATAATTCAGATTTAGATTATTATTATGATATTCTAGAACAATATCAACAAATTTTCAAAACAGAAAAAGATAAAGATATTTGGAAATACAGAGTTTATATGCAATTAATGGAATTATTGATTGATAAAAATAACATTACTCTTGTAAGGAATTCTATATTACTAATTCTATCTTTATTTGAAAATTTACCTCCTGATCATTACAATAACCATGGTATTAACATTAATTCTATTACTAAAGCTGAAAAAAAAATATTAATTTCAAATTTAAAGGAAGAAATAGCTTAATAAACAATTTCCATTTAAATTTTTCTAATTACATTCTCAATAGAAGTAATTAAAATATATCAATTATTATGGATAGCGCTTATATTAAAAATAATGATATGAATATCTATATAAATTTCTTTCTATCTATATTAGGTAATTTAATAAGGAGCCATTTCAATATTTTTTTAAGTTTCCGAACATTTACTTCTTTTAGTCTTTTTAAAATGTATTTATCTAATATTTTTAGAAAATTCGAAAGTTTATGTTGCACATATTACCCGCTATAGAGAAATTTCAAGAAATCTTATTAAATTTTGCAGAACATCCTGTTTTTTTTATTTGTATATTTATTTTAATTCCATTAGCTTTGATCTTTTCTTTAATTAGTATTTTTCTAATATATAGAAAAATAAACGCGGTAGAAAAGAAAACTGTAAGAATGAGAGAAATTAGCGCTGATATTAAACATGGAGCAAAAGTATATCTTAAAGATCAAGCTAAATCTTTATTAAAAATTTTAGCATTACTCTTTATTCCTGTTGGGATAACTGGATTTAATTTCTTAGACAACCCATTAATTGGAATTCTTTTAACTGGACTTATTTTTCTTTTAGGATCTGTGAGTTCTTTAATTGCTGGATATATAGGGATGATTACTGCAACTAAATCAAATATATTAGTAGTCGAAGCATCTATAGACGATCCTAATAAAGGATTTAAATTATCATATTATGGGGGAATGATCACTGGAATATTAAATATTTCTATGTTTGTTTTAGGTATATGGCTTGTTTTAATCCTTACTAATGGAAATATATACTTAATGGTAGGATATGATTTTGGAGCTAGTGTTTCTGCTTTATTTGCTCAAGTAGGGGGTGGTATATATACTAAAAGTGCTGATATGGGTGCTGATTTAGTTGGTAAATATGAGATGGATATTAAAGAAGATGATCCAAGAAATCCAGCAATAATCGCAGATTTAGTAGGTGATAATGTGGGTGATTGTGCGGGGAGAGGAGCGGATTTATTTGAAAGTGCCGCTTCTGATGCTATAGGGGGAATGGTTCTTGGATTAGCAATTTTTCTTTTAATAGGAGACCCTATCTTCATTATTTCAAATTTAACACTAATCGCTTTAGGATTATTTTCATTATTTTTCACTACCCTTTTCTTAAAAATCGATTTTAAAAAACCAGCAAAAAGCATTTGGAGAGTTTTTTTGACATGCACTCTCTTTAATATCATTATCATTATTATAATTAATATATTATTTTTTGGAATTTTAGGTATCTGGCTAATTTTTTCAAGTATTATTGG
The DNA here is from genome assembly GCA_964491005.1 of uncultured archaeon. Taxonomy (GTDB): domain Archaea; phylum Asgardarchaeota; class Lokiarchaeia; order Sigyniarchaeales; family SOKP01; genus JAFGOA01. Next base: position 5,275 of record CAZBEU010000329.1, read on the forward strand.
TCTGGTTTCAGTTTTTATTACAATAATTTTCACAACATATTATACAAGAAGTGAATATACTCCCACCAAGAAGGTAGCTGTTGCTTCTCAGATAAGTCCTTCTTCTAATATAATAGCAGGATTATCTACAGGTTTTAGTTCTGTATTTGGTCCAATGATTGTATTTGCTTTATCTATTGTTGGCTCTTATTTATTTGGATATTTTTGCGGTATCCATTATTTAGATATGGTTGGAGACCTAACGAATAATATTTTAGGAGACCCAATAGATGGAGCATTTTTACTGCCCCTTGTTTTTGGGATTTGGGGTGTTAATATGGCTTCTGTTTCTTCGGATATTATAATTAGTACAGTACTTAGTTTTGATACTTTTGGACCTATTGCAGATAATGCAGCAGGAATTGCCGAAATGGGTTCTGAAGAAGCATCAGAGGGATTAAGAGACAATTTGGATAAATTAGATGCAATTGGTAATACAACTAAAGCAATAGCAAAAGGTTTCGCTCTAATATGTGGTGGTTTTAGTAGTATTGTACTATTTTTTACATTTTTATTATCAGCTAATACTTTAGCAGGAGATTCTTTGGATATATTCAGTAATTTAAATCTTCAAAATCCTTTGATAATTATGGGTTTGAGCATTGGAACTGTTATTTCTGTATTATTTACTGCCTTGGTATTTAAAGCAGTTCAAAAGGGATCAATGAAAATGGTTCTTGAAGTCAGACATCAATTTAAAAATATACCTGGCTTGAAAGAAGGAGAGAATAAACCCGATTATGATGAATGTATTAATATCTGTGCTAAAAATGCCTTGAATTCTATGTTGAAACCTGTATTATATATGATTGCTATTGAATTAATATTAGGTATATTATTTGGTCCAATTGTAATTAGTGCATTTTTGATAGGAAATTTAATAGGATGTCTAATAATGGGATTTTGGCAGAGTATAGGTGGAGCGAGTTTTGATAATGCAAAAAAATCTATAGAAGCAGGATTATTTGGTGGAAAAGGTAGTTTCGCTCATAAATCTGCTATTATCGGTGATACTGTAGGAGATCCATTAAAAGATGCCGCTTGTCCAAGCATGAATATTCTTATTACAACAATAAATAATTTAGCTTTAACATTTCTTCCTATATTTATATTAACAGGAATTTTATGGCATATTATTCCTTTTAGCTAAACTATATACGATCTAAGGGTCTTATTTTCTTATGATTATATAATTATTTTTAATATGTATTGGTATATTTAAATAGAAAATTATTCCATTATGATTAGAATACTTTTTCATTCACAAGAGTTCCTTATGATAAGAAATTGATTTTATCAATTACAGCCAAAAAAAACACCCTCCTTTACAGTACCGAGTATTTTTTAATTATTAAATTTTTATCACCCTGTTTCAATCAATGAATATTCTGGAATTATAAGCTTTTTTTTCAGAGATAGTTTAATCCATTTAATTGATAGTTGAACTAACACGTTTCTTGGAAGATCTTGAGAATAACATTTCAAAGATCTAACCCAAATTAAAAAACATTGCCAGCAATTCCATGCTTGTATTGAAACTAAGAAAAATAAGAGCCGA
>CAZBEU010000330.1:0-1983 GCA_964491005.1 uncultured archaeon
TTACCTGAAGGATGTGAGTGTACTGATCCTATAATTGAAGTATCAAAAGGCATTCTTGAGGGGTTGAATATAGTATTATTCGTACTCCTTAGAACGCCTGGAGGTAAAATAAATTCTGAAATTATCCCCTTCTCCATCCTTAGGAGACCAAGCATTTCCTTAGGATGTTGATCTTTACAAAGTCCTAATATACCATTTATTAACTCAGTTTTGATTAAAACTTCATTTGTTTGGAGATGTTCAAATATTTTTTGAATTTCTATAATTAATTCTACAATATCCGTTGGTTTTTTTTTTTTCCAATTTTTCAGTGAAGATACCATCATTTCCAAGTTGTCAAAACTTTGCCCTTTTATATTTATAAGTGATACTATTGGTTTTTTTGGATAATTGTAAAAGTTTATATCTAAGAAAACATCGTTTTTAAACGGGATTCTCATATGGAATATATAATCATTAATAAGTATAGCATTAGGAAATATTTCCAGAATCTTTTGATATTGTTCTTCTAAATCTATCATTATATACTTGGTATAATTTATTTCTAAAAAAAAGTTTTTTTGAATTAATCAAATGTTAGTTTAGATATAAAAGTTAAAATGCTTGATAAAAGACTACTAGACAAATGATCTTCAATTTTGACATCTTCTTTTATATTTTCTGTTATAGATTTATTATTAATCCCTTTTCTGTTGTTTATATTCCTGTTTTTTCTTTAGATTTTAATTAGACCAATTTTGAATTATAATCCTAAAATTATTGCAAAAGAAAGAATAGGAACTATTAAAAATAAAATAAAAAATATTTAAACTATAAAAAAAAGAATAAAAATTAGAGTATGCTCTAACTACGCTAATTTGATTTTTTTTAATTTTCTAAATGATATTATTACAATTCCAAACCCTGACAGAGGAATTATAATATAAAAATCAAATCCCGGAATACCCGGAGAAGAGCTCAAATTCATATAATAATCTACCAAATTTAGAAATAAAATCCTCCCAAGATCGGACATATCTGTAGGTCCTCCATCAAAACCCCAGAGAAAACATTTTCCATTTTCCTCGATTAATGTATAATAATCAGATCCGGGATTAGTATTTGCAACATGATTTATATTTGAAGATCCCGATGATGAGAGAATTTCTACTCCAGAACTTGGAGTATCATAGAGGTCCATTGTAAAATTTGCATTTGGTATTGTATTGTTAAAAATGGGATGTGTATTTTCAACAACATTAATCGTATCATCAGATCCAAAATGTAATCCATAAGGATTTCCTATATTTAATCCTAATTTTCCAAAGAATGCATAACCTCCTTCACCTATTCCTATAATTGGATTAGATGTTGATTGTATAGCAGAAACACTAGATGTATCTCCCCAAGAACTCAAACTCCCTGTATCATATCCTATTATTACAAGTGAACTGTTTATAAATACTGCAGGAATAATCGCACCTACACTAATAATAGAAACAGAATATCCTTCCCCTTCTATTAGGGATTTGTAGTCATTAGCTATAGCCAAGTTAGTATCATATATATACACAATATCTGCTGTAGGTACTTGAGCTGAAGTTAGAGTTGGTGTCATAAGTAGTACTATTGCTGATAGAATTGAAACTGTAATATAATTTATTTTTCTTATCTTTTTCATTAGAATCACTTATCTGTTAAATTGATATGATTCATATAGATTGTAGAAATTTAAATATGTCTTGTAATAATTTGGAATTCTTAAAATAAAGATAAACATGACTTATCATATTAAATCATATCAACAATTTTTAGTAAAGGTTTTAAAAGATATAGATATTAAAAGATCTGGTAAAATTATAGAAGAGATGGGTATAATGAATATAATTGATATCAAAAAGTATCATGAGATGATTTTATCACGTCTTTTTTAAGGACTTATATAACTTCAATATCGTACTATATCTTCTTTTAAGGTGATTAAATTATGAGAATAATGTGAAT
>CAZBEU010000331.1:0-3498 GCA_964491005.1 uncultured archaeon
TTTTTCTTCTATCTCTGTTGGTATATCTTGTGATATTCTTAAAATTAAATATAACCCAAAATACATCCAAGCAAATGAAAAAAGATATACATTAAGGAATCCACGATATTCATCGAGTAATAATTGACCCCCAAACATGGCTTTTAAAACTTCTGGCATATTTTTAAAGATTTCTTCCATTCCAGCAAAAAGTTCAGGATTAAATATATATGATAATCCTAATATTAACAATGAGGCTATACCTGAAAATAAAAATATCTTCTTTTTATTTAATGATAATTCATTATATGTTATTTTAAAAAATTTCATTTATCAACACCTCCTTTATAGTACTTCATAAAAATACTCTCTAATGAAGAATGTCTTACAGTAAAATCTTTAATTGGATATCCATCCCAATTATTATCAACTACTATACGCAATATTTCTCTACTTTCAAGAGGTGTGATTAAAAAAATAATTTGTGTTCCTGCATTATATTTTATTGTTGCCTTTGGAAAATTAGAATTTAAATAAGAATAAAATTCAATTCTTCCATTAATTGTTTTAAAATCAAGATCGATTTTTTTCAAGCTTTTCCCCTTAAGTTCCTTTACACTAGATATTTCAATGATTTTACCATTACGAATTATTGCAATTTGATCACAAAATTTTTCAACTTCATTTAAAATATGACTCGAAACAAACACAGTACATTTCGATGAATCTTGAAGTTCTGAGATTAGATCATAGAACTCTCTTTGCATTAAAGGATCTAGTCCTGAAGTTGGTTCATCTAATATAAGAATGTCAAATTTTCCCATTAAAGCTGAAATAACACCTACTTTTTGTTTATTCCCTTTACTTAATTCCCCCATTTTTCGTTCTAAATCAAGTTCAAATCGAGCTGCTAATTCTTTAATATATTGCCAGTCTATTTTTATGTCATACAGTTTCATAAAATATTTAAATAAATTATAAGCAGTTAAATTATCATAAACACCTAATTCACCAGGTAAGTATCCAATTTTATTTCTAAAATGTACATTATTAATTGAATCAATTTTTTCACCTTGGATAATTATTTCTCCTTCATCTTTTTGCAAAAGGCCTAAGATACAACGGATTGTAGTGGTTTTTCCAGCTCCATTAGGTCCTAAAAATCCAAACCTTGATCCTTGAGGTACTTCAAAAGAAATATCATTAACAGCTTTTACTTTTCCCCTAGAATAATATTTTTTCAAATTCTTGACAACTATTGCACTCATTTTTTTGGGAAACACCTTTACAAATATTTATCTTATTTTCAATTTTTTTGAAAAATAAGATTTTCTCCTTATATATCACAAATATTATTAAGTATTTAAGCTTTTTCAAGTTTTGTGAATTCACATAGTGTGAATTTCACAATATTTAAAAATAAGATTAAACATATAATACTATAGTATAAAATCAAAATATAATTTTTTGGCTGATGATTAACCCAAATGAATGATATTGATTATATAAATTCATATAAAAAATTATTAGTTAATATTATAAATGATTTTATTGAAGAATATTCTAACCAGAATCCAAATGATTTTATTAATTATTTGGATATGATAATTAATAATCCCTTGAGTTCAAATGATAAAATCATTAAATTAATTGAATTTATTAATAAAAATCAAAATAATCCTAATCAAAAATTTAATTGGAAATTTAGTAAAAAATTCATTCAAGATTATTATATAAATAATATTAAAGTTAAAACACCCTTTTTTAAAGGCAAGCTTCGTCAGCTTGAAATTAAAACCATAGATTTATTGTCACATTATGCAGAATCTAAAGGAGTAAGAAAGGCTGTAGCAACAATAAATTGCTATTTATTAATTCATAAAAATTTATCTCAATCAGAAATTAAAGAACTTACTGGATTATCTAAAGGCGCAATATCTAAATATATAAACCAGTTAGTAAAAATAGGATTTATTAAAAAACAATTAATTAGAGGAACAAGAACTTATAATTATACTCTTGGAAGTAAAATTTCAGAAATATATAATAATGTAACTTTAATAAAAAGAGAAACTGGAATTGATATTGAAAATCATATTGAGAAGTTAATCCAGAAATTAAATGAAAAAAAATTGATTAATGATGTAAATATTATTCCTTTTTTAGATAGAATTAAAGAATTAAAGGATTATTTAAAGACACTCAGAAATATAACCGATGAAATTTTGCTACAAGATCCAATAATGAAAATATTGAAATAATAATGTGAAAAAGAAAAATGGATAAAAATCGTGAATATATAAAAAAAATAGAAAATGAATTGGTAGATATTTTATGTAGTTCGAGTCTTTTTGCCGGTCAAAAGTCTCATAGTATTAAAATTATTTCATATTTCGTCACAAGAAAAACACTCACCCAAGCAAAAATAAAAGAATTGACAAATTTATCACTTGGAACAATTTCACAAGAACTTTCAAACCTAATTAAAAGAGGAATAATTGAAAAGAAAAAAATATCCAGTACAGGAGAAATAACATATGTAATGGCATCTATAAAAAAAAGTTTCTTCAATTCATACTATTATACTTTAAAGAAAGCTAAGAATACTGAAAGTGAATTAAGAGAAGTACATAAAGAACTAGAAATAAATAAGGATGAACTCAAAAACCAAGATGGATTTAAAGAATTATATAATTTAACATCAATATATCTTAAAATTTTTCTAGTAATAGATCAAATTGCAGATATACTCAAAGAAAAAACATAGTTAACACTTTTGAAATAATATTTTATATATACAAAGATACATTCTTTGAAAAACATAAATGACATCCAAAAATTCAAGAATTATGATCTTTATTGATAATAGCAATATCTTCAACGGTTTTAAAAAATATAGTATAAAGGCAGATTATGAAAAACTTAAGAAAATCATCACAGATGAAAGAGAATTAAAAGGTATTTTTTTGTATGAAGGAATTGTCTACCCTTTAAGTAATGAAAAAAAAAAATGGTATAATGATCTTACTAAAAAGAGCGGATATAAAATAAAAGCTAGCTTTGACAAAAAATTAATCCATAAAACAATTGAAAAAAAAATAGATGTTAAAATGGCAATTGATATCATTTCAAATGCATACGAGAATAACTTTGATAAAGCAATTATAGTATCTGGTGATGGAGATTTTATACCCGTTTTAAAAAAGTTGAAAAAAATAAATAAAGCTTTTGAAATTTGGGCATTTAAATATTCTTTAGCAAATAAAATGAAAGAGGAAGTAGAATCAAATAATTTATTTTATCTTGATGACATTTTAAATGATTTAACAATCTAATATAATATTTTTAATTTATTCTGATAAATTATTATTAATATCAATGATTTTAAATATCATTTTTTTTATATTCTCATCTATAGAACCAAGAATTTTTCTATAAAATCCATTTGAATAATAGTAAGGATCAATAATATCAAGATCCTTTTTCTCTCCGTTAAATTCCTTTAGAGTATAAATTTTA
>CAZBEU010000332.1:0-3914 GCA_964491005.1 uncultured archaeon
TAAAAATTGGATAAAATCTGAATATGATGTTGCTTCTAATGTTAATTTATTATTATGGCTGTAATCGAGCGCAATTTTTGCTGTTTCTTTCGACATTTTTATACGTTTTTTTTTTCAAAATAATATATTATTTTTTAATACATATTTAAAATAAATTCCTATTTTTATGAATTTCGGAATCAATTTTATTACTATTATTTCTTTAATTTACAAAAATATCATAGACTATATGGAATAATCCAGGACCGTAACTTTTAATGTATCTTTTATTCTCTAGTCTTGAATCGTAACCCGAATTTTCCACTATTTCTGAAAATTCATTATAAAGTTCTAAATCATTATTTTTGTCAATAACTCCTTCATAGTGGATATAAGTACCTGTTTCTTTACATAAGGATAGCGCTTCTTTTATATAATCTTTAGGGGCCGGAAAAACTCCCATAATTACACGATCTGCTTGAATACCTTGATTCTTTAACTTAATTACAATTTCTTTACAATCACCATGAATTGGTATTATTTTTTCTTTCAGATTATTTATCTCAATATTCTGAACAAGGAAATTATAGGAAAGAATATTTAATTCTATACTGTATATTATTTTAGCTTCTGAATACTTACCAATTGGAAGGGAAAAATATCCAATTCCAGCAAACATATCTATAATAGTTTCTCCTTTTCTAACTAAACTAGCTAAATACTTTCTTTCAAAAAGATTACCCTTACTAAACATTATTTTTTCAATGTTAAATCTATAGATAATTCCATGTTCTTTGTGTTCTACAAGGGGATTCTTAATTCCCGCTAAATATTGTATATTTTTAGGTTCTCTGAATTGTCCTTCAATCTTTCCTTGATTTAAATAAATTGACTTTATAGATGATATTTCTTTTAAACAACTCTCTGCTATGATATATCTCTTCTCTAAAAGATTTGGATGAAGTTTTAGTATCATAATCTTATCCAAAGTTTGAAAACCTCTCGGAAGTAAATTAAGTTCCTCTGTAGTTAATTCATTCTGTAATCTTTTTTGTAATTTTTGTTTAAATCCCATAAATCAAGCCTTTTAAGCGTTTTAATAATTAATAATCTTTAATATAGCTGAATGTTTGTTTTTAAAAGTTAATTATTAATTTTCAATTTTATTTATTACTACATAAAAAAATTCTCAAAAATGTATTCATGATTAAAAATAGTGTTAAAAAAAAAATTGATATATTCTATAGAACTTATAAAATAACTATTAAGTAATAACATTCTAGAAAAAAGGGTGAAAATTATAAAAAAAGTCCTAACCATTGCGGGTTCCGATTCTGGAGCTGGAGCCGGAGTTCAGGCGGATTTAAAGGTCTTTGCAGCCCGAGGTGTATATGGGATTTGCGCAATTACAGCTCTTACAGCTCAAAACACTTTAGGTATCGATGCTATAAAAGTCATAAGTCCAGATTTTGTAGCTAAACAAATAGATAGTGTAATGCAAGATATTGGTGCAGATGTTTGTAAAACTGGAATGCTCGTTAATGAAAAAATTATTGATGTTGTTATAAAAAAAGCTAAAGAATATAAAATTGAAAAAATAGTAGTCGATCCTGTAATGATGTCTACTAGTGGCAATTATCTACTTAAAGATGACATAAATAAAGCATTAATTAATAATTTAATTCCTGAAACTTATTTATTAACTCCAAACTCAATTGAAACTGAAGTTATAACTAAAATAAAAATTAATAATGTTAATGATGCAGAAAAAGCTGCTAAAAAAATATATCAAATGGGGGCTAAAAATGTTCTTGTAAAAGGAGGGCACATTCCTGATGAAAAAAATGCTATAGATATTTTATATAATGGTAAAGATATTATTAAAATAAGTTCACCGAGAATAAAGTCAATGAATACGCATGGAACAGGTTGTACATATGCTTCTTCAATCGCAGCTGAAATTTCAAAAGGTAATGATCTTGAAACCTCTATTAGAATATCTAAGGAATATATAACAAATGCTATAATTTTTGCAAAAGATTTTAGAATAGGTTCTGGACATGGACCTTTAAATCACTTTTTCTAATATTCAATCATAAAAAATCCTAAATAAACCTGGTATTGAGGTCTAAATTGTAATTTCAACTCTATTACCGTCAGGATCTAATATTACACTCTCAAAATATCCATCTCCTGTCGTTCTTGGATGACTAACAATTTCATATCCATCATTTTCTAATTCTTTTGTAATAGCAATTACTTTTTTTCTTGATCCTACTGAAATTGCAAAATGACTAAGACCTATGTATTGATCTGATGTTTTCTTCTTTTTTTTCTTTAAAGGTTTATACATAATTTCTATACGACAACCCTCATCAAAAATTAAAAAATAAGATTCAAATTGTGTCGTTTTATTACGATATTTGGTACCTTCCTTAATATCAAAATATTTTTTATAAAAGTCTTTTAGAATTTCAAGATCATTCGTCCAAATTCCAATGTGTTCCATCTTCATTATAATCAAGTAAAAAAAAAATTATTTTTATTCTAAAATTAGATTTGATAAATTAATATTTATTTGAAATAGAAATGCAAAATCCTTTTTATTTTAATTGGCTTAAAAAATATCTATTTTTTTATATGTTCCTTTCTATTTTTCTTAGGTATAAATTAGATTTAAATAGAAACAATACATAATAATTATGGTTGTCTAAATTCTTCAAAATAGATATAAGCACATCTCAGATTAAAAATTGTAATTTCATCAATTTTCAAATACTTAATCAAATTGCTAATAATCTTAGGTCATAGATTTATTTCATCATATCAAAGTTCCTTATATTAGAAGAGAATAGTTCCTATTGTGTTATTATACTATAATCATATTAAATCACAAAATTATAATAATAGATATATAATGTTAGATACAACTATCGCATTCATAATTCTTATTGGAGGAATCATCCTAATTATCTTTAGTAGTAAATTAGCTGTTAAACATTCAATCTTTTTAGCATCATGCTTTGGAGTTTCGAGTTTTATAATAGGAATTACGATGGTTTCAATAGGTACAGATATTTCAGAAATATTTAATTCAATTATTTCATGTTATTTAGGACATGGGGATATTAATGTAGGAGATTCTGTAGGTTCAGGATTATCACAACTGACATTAATTTTTGGAATTTTACCGATTATTTGTGGAAAATTTTATGTAAATAGAAGACAGTTTCTAATTATTGGTTCTTGCAATGTTTTAGCCCTCATTTTAATTTATACTGTGATTGAAAAAGGATATTTTACACATTTGGATGCCTTATTCCTTATATTAAGTCTATTCTTTTATCTTTTAGTTACTTTTAATGTAACCAAAGATGGAGTTGACAAACATGTAAATCTAATGATATTAGATTCACCCGATCAGCCCGTTCGAAGTAAATTATATTATTTAATTTTTGCAATGATTGGATTTTTAGGGGTTACTTTCAGTTCAATTTTGATAATACAATCAATTATTTATTTATCAGATAAATTTAATGTGGAAGAATTTATATTCAGTTTTTTTTTATTAAGTTTAGGTACATCTCTACCAGAATTATCTGTAGATATTACTGCTCTAAAAAAAAAACATTATGACCTAGCAATTGGGGATATTATTGGGAGTTGTATTGTTGATTCAACTCTCTCTATTGCAATTGGGAACTTATTTTTTCCTCAACCTGTGACTGTAAATATTGTTGCTCCAGCAATAATATATAGTATTTGTATTTCTCTAATTGTAGTAGTTGTTTTATCAAAACGTCAAATTATGGATAAGAAGTTAGGAATATTCTTTATCTTGCTTTTTCTTATTACTATTCCCGTTCTCTTTGTATTTTATTCATCTATGCATATTTTTTAATGTCAGTCATCAAATTTCTATGTGTATTTAGCTA
>CAZBEU010000333.1:0-6023 GCA_964491005.1 uncultured archaeon
AAGAGAACGTATTCAAAATCAAAAGCGTATTCGTTTCTATGAACGTTATGGTTGCCGAGTTGTAATAAATAAGGAGTATTCTAAGCCGGTAGGTAATCCTCCAACATATTCTTATCTTATGATTGATCCATTTAATAATAAGGATTTCCCAGACATTACAAATATTAAAAGTGCTCTTTCGCGTATATTTCTCCTTCGCTTTTCGCGTTCTGTGACACCAGAATACATCACTAATGTCTTAGAATCCATAACAGAGGAAGGATTTAGACTCCGTCCTATAATTAAAAAGCGAAAAAGAAAATTAATAAACATTAAAGTAGGAAAATTCCAGGAAAAATTTGCTTTAATTTATAATCTACAACATAAAATCCATCATTTACATGACAAAGGATATTTAGAGAGCCCTATCCGTGTACAAGCAATTATGGATGCTTTAGAAGGTTCTCCATTATTTAATATAGTCCGAGTAAAAAAAATCCCTGATATCACTATATCTAAATTACATAGCCCAGATTTAATTCAATATCTTAAAATAGTCTGCAGTCAGCTAAATGAAAATAATATATTTTATCCTGATACTTTTCCAATAAGAAGAAGCAGTCAGAAACCAAAGAATCTAGCAGTACAAGCTGGTTATTATTGTTTGGATGATGGTACACCACTTTATAAAGGTGCTTTTATTGCTGCTAAGGCAGCACTTAATACAGCGCTAACTGGAGCAGATGAGATTCTTTCGGGTAAAAAAATTGTATATGCGGTTTGTCGCCCCCCAGGCCATCATGCGGGAATAAATTTTTTTGGAGGTTTTTGTTATTTTAATAATGCTGCTGCAGCTGCGCACTACCTTAGTGAACATCACAAAGTTGCAATTCTTGATTTAGATTTTCACCACGGGAATGGCACTCAAGATATATTTTATCATAGATCAGATATCCTTACTCTATCTATCCATGGGGATCCAAATTATTCTTATCCTTATTTTAGCGGTTTTATAGATGAGATTGGTGAAGGTGAAGGTAAGGGTTTTAATCAAAATTACCCACTCCCTCCTGATACAAATGATTCCACCTATTTAGAGACTCTAGAAATGGCACTCACAAGAGTTAAAGAATTTCAGACGGAAATTCTAATTGTTTCACTTGGTTATGATATTCTCAAAGGAGATCCTACTGGTAATTTCAAAATTAGCTTTAAAGGTATGTCCCATATTGCTTTAAAATTGAGAGAGTTAAATATACCAATACTTCTTATTCAAGAGGGAGGGTATCATATGAATAACATAAGACGAGGTTGTGAAGCTTTCTTCTTGGGTTTTATAAATTAAGATAATAGATAGTGAATTATTAAAGTTAGATTGATTATTTTAATATTGATTAAATAGGATAGATTCATTCCTAGAGTCCATTAAAAACCTTTTTTTAATTTTAATATAAAAATTTTTTATCTTTAAGATAGTTATCAGAAAAATGAAGTTAAAGAAATATTTTATTTTAAGGAATAGAAGTTCAATTCCCGTTAGTCTAAATCTACTTCTCTTTTTCATATTTGACCATAAGAAAAACTATACTCTCCATAGAATATGTTTTAATTTTCTTTGGTGAGAATGAAGGAATCGAACCCCCTTTTTTTTGTATAATTTTTTATATATCTCAAACACTAAGTTCTCTGCTCTCTTAAACAAGACTATTTACACTTTTCTAAATATGTAAATCGCCCACCCAATTACGTCTCGCTCCCATTTCAGATATAAGGCCTTCTCTCTATTTGATTTAGCTAACATCATAGGAAGGTCAGGATCTTCTGGATGTACTTGAGCATACTTGTCCATTGCATACCATTGGAGCCCAAGATATCTGTCCCACTCATCATGGGTGCTCACGAAAGTATACAATATTTTTAGACCTAGATCTTCTCCAATCTGGACGTTCCCAGCGTGTTTGCTGAACATTTCATATTTTATTTCTGAGAGATCGAAATACTCTTTTGGAGGCTTGCTGATCCAAAAGGGTTCTCCCACTACGACGAGTCCATTGCGTTTGGTTTGGCTCATCAAATATTTAAGGGTACCCTTATGTCCGTTATAAATCCAACTGGCACCTAAACAAGATGTGAGATCAAAGCTCTCCGGTGTATTAGGCATATAATTGGCACCGTCCATTTCGATTAATGTTATATCGGCATTCGGAACGCGCTCTTTCGCTTTTCTTTTAGCATCAGCGAGATGGTAAGGTGATTGATCAACGCCTATAGCGGACACATTATACTTTTCAGCGAGTAGAATCAGAAACTCTCCTTTACCGGTGGCAATATCTAATATTTTTGAACCTGGTTTTAACCCCAAAAGAGTAATAAGTTCATTTAATTTTTCGATACCCATAGGATTGCACATGAGGTGCTCCTTGTGAGTCACATTGTAATATTTCCAAAAGTCCATAGTTCTTAGTTTTATAAATATATGGGATACTTATTCAAGTTTTTTAATTTTTTCATCAATAATGTATAAAAAAAATAATAAATCAATTAAAATAAAAATCCTTAATTAATTATCAAAAATTAAAAGTGATTTAGAAAAGGTAAAAATTATGGAAAAAGGTATAAAAAAAAAACGAACAAAACTTATGTATAGGTGGATATCACAAATTTTTAATCCAATTTGGATGAAAAATGGATTAAAGAACTATTATTGGTATTTAAAAGACGTAAAAAAATACGCTAAAATGGAAGGAGCAGAAAATATAAAATTTATTGATACACAACCTTGTATTCATGATAAAACTAGTATTACACCTTTTTCTGACCATTATTTTTATCAAGATATCTGGGCATTTAAAAGAATATGTAATTCAAGATTTGATAATCATATCGATGTTGGTTCAAATGTAAAATTTGTTGGTTTTCTTACTACTATGAAAAAAGTGACTTTCATAGACATTCGCCCCTTAATGGCTAATTTAGAGAATTTTGAATCTAAAAATGGAAATGTACTTTCTCTTCCATTTAGTTCAAACTCTATTTCATCTATTTCGTGCCTACATGTCGCTGAACACATAGGATTAGGTAGATATGGAGATCCACTAGATCCAAAAGGTACAAAGAAAGCTACAAAAGAATTATCTAGAGTTCTTGCTCCAGAAGGAAATCTCTTCTTTTCTTTACCTATTGGTAAACCTAAACTATGCTTCAATGCCCATAGAATACACTCTACTCAACAAATATTAAATTATTTTTCAGATCTTAAACTTTTAGAGCTTTCAGGTATAGATGATCAAAGAAATTATATAGAAAATATAAGTAGAAAAAAATTAGATTCTTGCTCATATGGTTGTGGTCTTTTTTGGTTCACTAAAGAATAATCAATCGTTAATGCTTCCGGTTTATTAAAATTCATTTTATTACAGATTTACCAATCTTCCACCAGAAGACCACGTCTTTTAGGACGTGGATGAATGGTGGATTTTCTTCTCCATATAGTTCGAAATGCTATAGGGGCTCATGATATAAATACAAAAAGGAATAGAGATATTCTATTCACGATATATCCCTTAAAAAATAATCTTGAGAGATTAAATTATCATAAATTTCGATATCTTACTTAAATTTATGTCATTTATATTCTCAATTTAGAATGATTTGATGGGTATCATTTATTGTAATAATTTTAATGATACCCTTATTTCATGAGGAATAATTTATAAGGGTAATATTAAGTAATAGGACTGTATCACTTAGATTTCCTAATCTAATCATTATTAAATTAATAACGAGAAAAAATATCATTTTTGAATATAAAAAAAAATCTGAAAATTGTGAAATAAAACTTTAAATATAAAGTTTAAAATAAATATTCATGAAAAATAAATTCTATGTAATATTCTTTTTTCTATTTATAATCATAATAGGTTTAATTATCACAATAATTATTATAATAATTCCCCCAAACAATAAATTATGGACCATGCGAGGAGGTGATGGGGAAGATTATCTTTTATTACGTAATGGTATCCATACCAAGGGAACAGGAATAGGAGATGATTATTTATTATATCACAATGGTATCCATATACCAGAAACGGATTACTTATCTGCTTGGAATCAATATCTATCATGGGTAGAACCATATCACTTCAATACTGTTCGTCTTAGTTTTTCGTTTTCAGATTGTCCACCAAATCCTGATACAGGAATCCAAACCCACTCAGTTTTCAATTATACAAAAATGGATCAGATACTTTCATTACTGGATTCTCATGGATATCAGGCAGTTTTAGATCTTCATAATTGGCGTGATTTCTATCAGTATCTGGGAAGTTCCAATTGGGAGGATAATTGGAAAGATGTAGCTACATATTATATGGGAGATGATAGAATTCTGGGTTTTGAATTATTCAACGAACCCTATAATGAGGACTTTGGCCTATTAGATGAACAAACATATATGTGGGATCCAAGTATAATATCTAAGGATGATTTAGTATGGGCTTATGCCAACCTTACGGACCAAATACGGGAAATTGATCCTTTACGAATAGTTATTTGGGCAGATCCCAAGGATTATCTGCAGGAAAATCCCGATTCATTATTACCAGAAGGAAGTTCTCGAGAAAATATAATGTTTGCTTGGCATAATTGGGGACATTGGAATACAACAATTGAAAATGATCTAGAGGCAAATCTTGCTTATCTTCAGGAAAAAATAGATCGAATGTTATGGTGGCAGGAACAATATCCTGAAACAACACAATGGTTAGGGGAATTTGGAATGAGAGTATCCCCAGAATATTCAATTGAGCCTCAAAAAGCGAGAGTTCTTAAAATGATGAATACATGTTTAGAAAACAACTGGGGATTCATATTGTGGCAATTATTCTGGAAGCCAGGTCTTGTTCTTGAATATAGTTATGTGGACACATTATATGTTTTAGAAGAAGAATCAAATTATCGAGATACTGATTACATCAGTGCGTGGAATGAATTGATGAAAATAATAGAACCATGGGATTTAAATACGATTCGTCTTTGTTTTTCATTTTCAGATTGTTTACCGAATCCTGATACAGGATATCAAACTCACTCAGTTTTAAATTATACAAAAATGGATCAAGTAATATCATTACTCTATTCCCATGGATATCGTGTAATTCTGGATTTACATCATTGGCATGATCTATATCAATATATGGGAAGTCCGAACTGGTATACAAATTGGAAAGACATTGCAGATCATTATAGTGGTGATAAAAGAATCATAGGTTTTGAGCTTTTCAACATGCCTGATAATTATCTATCAGAAAAACCTTTACAAACTGAAACTTGGCACCTAAGTATACAATCTAAGAATGATTTAGTATGGGCATATGCCAACCTCACTGACCAAATACGAGAAATTGATCCAACACGGACAATTATATGGACAGATCCAGATATGCTACAAATAACACCAACATCCTTATTACCCGTGGGAACTTTTAGAGAGAATATAATTTTTAATTGGCATTGTTGGCAAAATAATATCACATATGCTAATGATTTAGAAGGGTCAATTAGTATTGCAAGTGAACAATTTATTCAAGTAATGTGGTGGCAAGAACAATATCCTCATTCAACACAATGGCTTGGGGAATTAGGTATATTAACTTTCGTTGGGGGTGTTGAAATGAATTTAACTTGTCAGAATGAATATGCTATCACCCTAATTAATAGTTTTTCCCAAAAAAACTGGGGATATTCTTTTTGGAATTGGTATTTTACACCAGTTGATATCTATCCAGCTGTACTAAATTCTCTAAGTTAATATTTTTTTTTTCTAATAAATATCTAAAGTAAATTAGGTTATCAAAATTATTAAAAGTGTTAAGAAATATTAACTGATTTTAATAAAAATTGTTTATACGAAGTTTGGAACATATCACTTATTCGCACGGGCTGAAACCAGAAGCCTTTATCGGATAGATCTTGAATAAAACCATCTCCGACTACTTTTCTGAGAATATTTATCGCTCCATTTACATCAGCATTAAAAATGT
>CAZBEU010000334.1:0-2045 GCA_964491005.1 uncultured archaeon
TTATTGAAGGCTTTATCAATAGACTGGTAATTCCTAAAACTATAAAAAAGATTAAAAATCCATAAAAAATCCAAATAAAATCAAAATACCTTAAATCAAATATTATAGTATAATCAACTGTTCCAGCCCTCTTTGAGGTGAATAAAAAATGATAATTATTATTTTCATCTAACTTAATAATTCCATAATTATACCCATAGGAGTTAGTAAATAATCTAATAAAAGTTACATCTCTCAACCAATCAGGGTAATCGGGATTAGTTGCATAATCTGGGTAACATTCGACTATAAAATAATCAAAGTCTGTAATAATTTCTAATGTTAATGAACATGTACTTCTTATATCCCATATTATACTTTCATATGCATATGTATTGGGGAAATACAATTGTTTTTGATTATCTATTGTAAAAGTACCTTTTTTTTCATATGGAGGTAAACTTAGTTTAGAGTTGTTATATGAAAAAATTCCGATATTAAGAATCATTATGGATAATACCAATAAAATTACAATTTGAAAATATCGTAATTTTTTCATTAATTTCAACCTCAAAAATAATCAATATACATTATGATATAATATAATATATTAGAATATATAAATATTTTGAGAAAAATAAGAATAGAAATATTTCTTTATTAATACATTTTAAAGCGAAATTAAGGCAATATATATTAATATATTCTTTTTTAGATCGGAAAAAAATATTGATAAATTAAAAAAAAAAATCAGTTTTTCTAAAATTCAGACCCACACTATTTACAAAATTTACCTATTTCAGGATTTTTTGAACCGCACATCGAACAGAACTTAATTTTCCTACTTTTTTCTACTGTTAAATTATCTATTATTTCTTTTTTAGGATTCTCAGCAGGAATAACCATATCTGGTGTATTTTTATATGTGTATGTGGGTTCTCTTGAAACAATATAATCTCTACGTGAATAATTTCTAATAACATAAGAACCAACAATACTAAGTCCTCCACTAATGAAGGGAAGAATAAAACCACCTCCAATACCTAAAGTCGTCCAAAAATTGGTATAACTATAACTTATACCCAGAGATTCTTCATACATACTAAAAAGATCACTTAAATATATATTATAGGTAACATCCATAATAATGGCATAGATAACCATCATAGTTATTGTAATCATTCCTGTAATTTTCAGGGAATTTTCTGCAGATAATCCATTTTTAAACTTTGAATACATATTTAATAAATTAACTACCATTGCTAAAAGGATTAGAGAACACATAATAGAAATTATTAAAGGAAGAGGACTATTGAAGGCAGTGTTTACAAAAGCGGTTTCACTCTCATTATAAGGATAAGAGATTCCAGCAGTTACTAATCCCCAAACCCAATAATAAGTATAAGCAATAAAATTACTTTGACCTGCTACAGGTGCTAAAAATGAAATAATTAATAAAATACAGCTAATTAAAGGAAACCATTTGTAGTACGCTTCATATCTTGTTATTTAAAACACCTTATTTTTAAATTTTGATTAGTTTTTTATAACCATTTTAATGTTATTTTTTATTATTAATAAAGGTATATGGGAAAATATTGAATATCACTTCTCAATTATATTTGTCTTCTAAAGTAAAGGATAAAAATACTTAAAAAGATTAATTATGATAAATATAGCAAAAACATTGAACAAGCAGAATTATTAATTTAAATTATTATTTAGTCTACTAGAACTTTTATCTTTTTTATATCATCTGGAATTTGTTTTAAATTATTTATATTTAGACTTATTTCTTTAATTTTCTTTAATTTAGAAAGCCCATCTGGAAAAAATTCAAGTATTTTAGAATATATATGCAATTTCTTCAGTTTTTTGAGATTAATTATTTCGTCTGGAATTGATTTTAAATTACTGTGATTTAAATATAATTCTTTAGTATTCTCAAGCTGGAAAAATGAGTTTGGTAATTCTTCTAAAGGATTTAAGCTTAAATCCAAAATTTGTAGATTGGTTAAATTTCCAAAATTTTTAGGTAAACTTGTTAATTTATTATTTTCCATAAG
>CAZBEU010000335.1:0-2951 GCA_964491005.1 uncultured archaeon
AAAACAAATCAAAAGTCTAATAAATAAAGCTAAAAAAGAGAAGAAAGTATTTTCATATAAAAAAGCCGTTATTTATTATGAGGAAGCTGCGATACTTGCAACCAATTGGGATTTAAAAAAAATAACAGGAGAGTTGCAAGAAGCAATAAGACTTACTCAGATTGATGAGTTAGTATTAACTAAAAAAGAACTTGAAGATCAAGCTCAAAAAGCAGCTAGACATAAGAATTATCAAGAGGCAGCAAGAAAATTCAAACAAGCAGCAGATGTTTCATCTCAAATCTTCAAATTAGGTGTTAATGAGATGCAAGATGAAGTAAAAAGACTTACAATAGCTTCTAAGAAAGTTGAAAAACTATAAACAATTTTGTTTTTTTTTTTTTTTAATTTTTTAAATATATTCCCAGTTTTTTTGATATTCAACTTTAGTTTTAGTGTTATTTCATAGTTGAGAATTTTTTAGACAAATCTGGACATTATATAAATAGATTTATTACGCTTCTATATTTCTATGTGATATTTAGATAGGAAATTAGAAAATATCCAGACTCACGATTATTAAATCCTAAATATCTATAAATAGATTTATAAGAAAAATAGATTATTGTGAGGAATTGTTTACAAAGATAATAGAGAAGAAATACGAAAAAAGGAATTTTATGCATTGGATGGTTTTTTTAAGAGGAGTTCCCTCAAATGTGAAATTTAATTCTCATATCGAGAATCCATATTGATATTCTCTATAGGGGGGTATCATGACTGTCAGTTACCAGTCACTCAAGAGGAGTTTGTGAATGTTCACAAATGTCCAGATTTTAAGTAACTGTTAATTCTATTACTAAAATTATAAAAAGAATTAGAAATAAGAAAATTTAATCTGAAATTCCATTTTCGGTGATACTAAAAACAGCTTCACCTTCAGGCAAATGTGGAGCATCTATCATTTTAGCTACTCTTTGTTCTCCCTTACCTTTTCTAAGATAGATTCTCATTGTAGAACCATGGGCAATTACATTTCCTCCTGCTGCTTGTAAAGGATTACCATAAAATACATCAGGTTTTGCTTGAACTTGGTTTGATACAACAACGGCTAAATCAGGATATATATCACATAATCTTAAAAGGTCATGTAAATGTTGATTGATTGTTTGTTGACGAGTTGCTAAAGTACCTCTTCCGATATATTCACTTCGAAAATGCCCTATTAAAGAATCAACGATAATTAGTTTAATATTTTTTTCTTTTATTATATTTGCAGCTTCTTTAGCAAGGAGAATTTGATGATCAGAATTATAAGCACGCCCAAATACTATATTTTTTAATACTTTATCATAATCCAAGTCTAATGCTTCAGACATTTGTATTATTCTTTCAGGTCGAAAGGTACCTTCCGTATCAATATAAAGAGCACTACCTTCAAGACCTCCTTTTTCTCTGGGTAATTGAACATTAACACATAATTGATGCATAAGTTGAGTTTTTCCAGTTCTAAATTCACCAAAGAATTCAATAACACATCCCGTTTCAAGACCCCCTGCAAAAAGATTGTCTAATTCTTGACTTCCTGTAGTAATTCTTGAAATATTTTTTCTATGTTCCCATAGATCTTGAGCAGATTTAAATCCTATATTTAATTCTTTCATAGAAGCTTTGATGAGTGTTGCTGTAGTTTTTTCTCCTAAACCACTATCTTCTTGAATAATTGTAGGTGGTGTAAATGCTATAGATTCAAGACTTGTGAATCCTGCCTTGATTAACTTTTTTAAAGTTGCATCTCCAACTCCAGGTAATTTTTTTACTTGTTGGATACATTCATCTAACGATTTCTCGTCAAAATAGGTCTTTATGTTATCCTCATTTACTTCATTTTCATCGATATCATTCTCAATATTATCATAAGATTGTTCTAATAAATCATAATCAATTTCTTCTTCATTATTGTCTAATTCAATTTCATCGTTATTTTCTTCTATATCTTGATTCTTATTATCAGTTTTTTGAGCATACTGTAAATGATCTTGATATATTTTTCCTTTTTGATGTGTTCTTCCACACTCGCTACAGAAGTAAGGATCTCCTAATTTAAAATCATTATTATTATTTATTGTTATAGTTTTTGCCAAAAAAATCACATATTAGTGTATTTTTTATATATAAAAATAATATCATATCAACTATTTTAAAGAGAATAGACTTCTAATTTTCAGATTTTTAATGATCTAAAAAAATAATTCTAATATGTTAAAAATATTACTTTATGTTAAAAGAAGTCTAAATCTTTTGGATAATTTATTATAAAGTTAGGATCATTTAATTTGACTTTTTAATTTTTTCAGAAACTTTTCTCATTTCTATAAAACATGTATCCATTCTAGCATCCACATTTAAGCACACGGCAAGAATTAATTCTGGACCTGCTTCCATAACACAAAAGTTTCCATCATCACCTTGTACTATACAAACATCAAGAATTCCAGATTTTAATTCCATTAGAACTTTTTCTGCAACTGATAGGATTGTAGCAGTCATAGCTGCTAATTTAATTTCAGAGATACCTTTCTCTAGAACGGAATGAACTACTAGGCCTTCTTGGGAGACAATAGCAGCAGATCTTACACCTTCAATGTTCTCAAAGATACTTTGAAGTAAATATTCAAATTGTTCATTTGTGATTTTTAAGGCCATAATAAAAGTTACCGTTCTGTTAAGTAGATAAAATTAATAGAAAGTAATATATTTTATCACTTTAACTTATATCTCAAATAAGTGTTCATTGAACTCACAGAATTCTCCCTCTCTTATTCTCATCAATTACCTTTCAGCGGGAACGGGACTCGCTACATTCTTATTATATTTAATATTATTATTTTCTGGAATCCTCCAGATCCATCGTTATAAAAAAGACTATAAAGATGAAAAATTAAATATTGTTCAATCCAAGATTCTCTTTT
>CAZBEU010000336.1:0-5192 GCA_964491005.1 uncultured archaeon
GATTATATTAAGCGTTCTATAAATTCATACAAGATTTTAAAACCACTATCTTGTCTTAAGCGTCAAAGAGCGATATATATCATCTTTCATTGACTATTTCCTATTATATTAGAGGACATTCTCATTCTCCTTTTTTCTCGATATCACTATAATTATATTCACTGCTTTAGAGGGAATTTGATTAATTTTCTCCTTTAAATATGATACTATTTAAATAATATTCGATATAACGGATTTATATATAATTAAAAATGATAATTATCTATTTTAATCAATAATTAGACTTATTTCCTTTTACAAAACATAGAATTTTTTCTATTCTTTTTTTGAACTTTATTGAAAATTTCTATTTTTATATCAATACGTTAATATTTTATTATTATTATTAATTATGAAAATTACAAAGAAGATTAATAAACACTTTATTTATATATTATTATTAAGTTAGCATTAACTTTAGATTGAGATTAAAAGGTATTCGAATAAAATGCCAATTGGTTCATTAGTTATTAAATGGGATACAAGAAGCGGGATTGATATTTTGGCAAAAAACCCAGATAATATAGACAATAAAATTTCAAAAAAGACTTTATTACAGCTTTATAATATGCATCAATATTTAGTAGATGAAGGAGTTGTATGGTTACAACTGGATCATCTAAATCTTGTATCTTATTTTTCTGGAATTGATTTTTATTTTATTGTTGTTCTTAATATGCTTGAAAATCCTGAAGAATTTGAAGAAAAAACCTTTAATTGTGGAAAGAAATTGTTAGAATACACAGAAAATGATAATTTAAATGAAATAATGATAATGATGTGCAAGGATTTATAGCTATAGCACCAATTTTTTGATATTTTAAGATATAAATATATCATCCAATTTTTCTAGAACAAGATTTGGTAATAGATTTTTATCACCTTCTGCATTATTTATTGTTA
The DNA here is from genome assembly GCA_964491005.1 of uncultured archaeon. Taxonomy (GTDB): domain Archaea; phylum Asgardarchaeota; class Lokiarchaeia; order Sigyniarchaeales; family SOKP01; genus JAFGOA01. Next base: position 943 of record CAZBEU010000336.1, read on the forward strand.
TTCTTATATTTTCTATTTCGCTTCTATGGGTAACACCTGTTAGAACAGCTATAGTAGTAATACCTGCGCTATTACCCGCTAAGATATCAGTATTGAGTCGATCTCCAATCATAACCGCATATTCTTTCATTAATGAATTATCTTCTAATATTTTGTTAATACCAAATGGATTTGGTTTTCCATAAATCATTTTTGGATATTTACCAGTACAAGTAGTAAGAGCATTTACCATTACACCTGCTCCAGGTTTAATTCCTTTCTCTACAGGCAAGGTTGAGTCTGAATTAGTCGCGATAAATTCAGCTCCTTTTTCAAGTATACATTTCTGAGCATAATATAATTTATTATATGTTAGATCTCGATCAAGACCAACTACCACATAATCTACATTATCAACTTCCTCATCCTCCTTTAAAATAATGTGTCCACTATCCTCTAATTCTTTTTTTAATCCTATCTCTCCAATTATAAATACTTTAGAATTTTTCTTCATTTTTGTTATCTCAGAAGTAGTAATTGAAGCACTTGTATAAAAATCTGAAATTTCACTTTCTATTCCCAATTTATTTAATTTATCTACATACATTTTACGAGTTATCGTTGAATTATTTGTATTATAAATAACTTTAATGGACATTTCTTTTAAGTCCTTGATGATTTTATTAACATTTTCTATTAATTTTTTACCTCTATAAATTACCCCATCTAAATCGAATATAAAAAGTTTTTTCTTCTTTAAATCATCAATTAATTCTCGCATAGTTATTTAAAATAATAATGACTGATATTAAAAGATAATTAGAACATAAAATATCCTTAATTTTACCAAATAAAAAGAAAAATAATGAAAATTATTTAAAATAATCCAATGGGTAAGTTAAGGACATAATAAAAAATAGTAATACCAAGGGTTATGAGAATTGGATTTAATATATTATCTGCTATATATGTTGGAAAAAAATCAAGCAAAAAGAATATGATTGCAGCAATTATCGCATATATAGGTCCTACAGTAAATAAACCTATTAAATATGCACTACCCACTCCTGCAATAAAACCTTCAACAGTTTTTTTCTGACCTCTTAGACAATTGACCTTATGTTTACCTAATCCCCTTCCAACTAAAGCAGCAGCAGCATCAGAAAAACATGCTATTAAAATTCCTGCAGTAAGAGCATTTAAAGGAACTATACCCTCTAGATATAGGATATAAGAAAATATAGCTCCAGTTAATAAATATATTTGAGGTCCAACTGCATTATGTTCCTCGTTTCTTAGCACTGAGCGTGTTAGAAAATTTAATATAGAATATTCTGGTCCCCATAATACTCTTATCAATTCAGATACAATTGTAAATACTAATATAGCGATAAAAGCAAATAAGGTAATGTATTGTATCGCAATAAAATCACCTATTGCATATGGATATGTTGATATATCTCCCCAAAGAAAATTATATGTAGGTTCAGTGGTTTTTATAAAGTAGATTATACCTTCATTTACCATTCCAGCCAAAGGAGGTAATATCATATAAATTCCATAAATCGCAAAGATGAACAAAAGGCCCCCTAAATGAAAGGTTTTTCTAATTAATTCCATTTTCATGGAGATTTGTTCTCTATATGGGCTTTCTTTTTTCATTGCAATAATATATCTTTTAATAAGAGAGAGATCTTTTATGTTATTTGATACTTTATCAAAATCTATTTTTTTACTGATTTTAGAGATTATTAGACTAAAACTTAAAAAAACTATCAACATAATTCCAATCCACCATACCATAAATCCATTGTAAGGATAATGGGTTAATCCTTTGATTGAATTATAATAAGCAAAAAAGATAAATAAGAAAGCACATACCAAAGTAGAACTACTTCCATATCTATTTTCTTTATATCCCTTATAAGCAATATAAAACATAAGAAATGATAATATAAAGAAGAAATAAGTTAATGTTGTATTATAAAGTTCGGGTATAATATTCAAATTAATCATATATTCTCTTGATTCTATTAATATTATATTGAATATTATATCCTATAATTATTCTTCGGAATATTCTATTAAAATAAGTAGATCACTAGATGATAAAAATTGAAAATAAGAAAATAAATTTACTTAATACTCTTATGAAAATAGAGAGCAAAGAAATACCTGTTTATTGTACGGGATATCCAAAAGAGAGTTTTATGAAATTATATCAAAATAAATATAACATAATCTCTGAAAATAACAATATGTTTATTCTAAAAGGAAAAGATTATTCTCTTATTGATAAAATGGGATTTGATGCTATTTCAATATGGGACTTTAGAAGAGGTATAGGAGGATATAGCCTTGATTTTCGAACAGAAATAGATGGATGGGGGAGAATTATGACAAATAATTGGTATACTTGGGATGGCGTCTTCAAAGATGAAAAAATAATAAATAATTGGAATCATTTAACCTTACCTTCAGAAAGGGATTTAATATTATTAGCTCGATTTCTTAATTATAACAATAAGATGGGTTATGTCTTATCTTTACCCGGATTATTTGAAAAAACTTGGCAATCTATGGGATTTATCTTTTTTTCCAAATGTTTAAAAAAAAACATTGAATTCATTAAAAGAATTATTGATTTTTTTTATAACTATATAATAAATTTAGTAAAACTCCTACAGAAATATGGCGTCAATATTTTTTTAATTGCCGATGATCTTGGTTATAATAATCGTTCATTTATTCGGAAGAATATATTTTTTCAATTATTTTTTGATAAATACAAAAATCTTGTAAATTTTATTCATGATAACAAAAATTATGTAATTATTCATTCTGATGGATATATTTCAAATTTTGTTGATCTTTTAATTGATATTGGATTTGATGGCATACAAAGTATTGAACCTAATGCCGGTAATAATATTTTTGAACTTTTTAGGAAATTTGGTGATAAAATCTGTTTTATTGGTAATCTTGATAATGGAAAATATTTAACTTTTGGGACCACCTTAGAAGTTAGACAATATGCAGAAAAATTGATAAAAAAAGCGAAAAAATATAATTCTTTTCTAATAATATCTCCTACCCAACAAATTAATGAAATTACTCGTCCAGAAAATATATATCATATGATAAAAATTACAAAATTAAAATCTCGTAATTGAAATTAAATATTTCACACATAAAGTTTTTTTTTAATTAGATTGATATGTAAAATTATTTATTTTTTTTTTGTCATTAAAATTTATAAAATTAATAATCTAATAATATATTCAAATCAAAAAAAATAAAAGATATAATAAAAATTAAATAATATCAATCTAAGTTTAAATATAACTTTTAATGTTATAATATTATAACTTTATTATTCAAATTAAATAATTATTGGAGTTATTTTCTCATGGCACAATCAACAGGAGGAACACTTGATAGTATACTGAAGCAATTATTAGCTTCTATTCCCGAAGTCAAATCTGCAGCTATTGTATCCGTTGAAGGGCTTCCTATTGCCTCAGCTCTTCCACAAGGAGTAGATGAAACTCGTATTGCTGCGATGACGGCTGCAATCCTTTCACTCGGAGAAAGGGCAGCCCATGAAATGCAAAAGGGAGATTTAGAACAAATAATGGTTAAAGGGAGTGATGGGGTACTTTTAGTATTAGCTGCGGGCCCCAATGCGGTTTTGACTGTCTCTACAACAAAAGATGTAAGATTAGGATTAATATTTCTCGACTGTAAGAGAACTTGTGAGAAAATAGCAAAATTAATATAACTCTTTGAATAAAACATTATTTTAAGAAATTCCCTTCTGTTCTGTTATTCTTTTTATTGATTAAAATACTGAAATTATAGTAGATAATTCTCAACTAATCTTATAAATTAATAATCATTAAGGGAGGAATAATTTTTATTATTTCAACTATTTGTTAAAATTTTATAAAAATCTATAATTCTATATAAAAATAAAAAAATCATTACTCTTTTGGGATTTAAATAGCTACGTCTCTTTAATAATCTAAATACATTGTTAGATCATTATAAAAAATAGTAAATGAATCAAACAAAAATTTTTAAATTATATCCAACACAATCTCAAGAACAACAATTACATGAAATCTTTGCAATTTACAATAGAATAAAGCGAAAAGGATATAGGTTATTTTTCAAGGAAAGAGATGTTCTTTTTTCAAAAAACACGGAAGCTATAAAGGAGTTAGATAACACCATACATAATAAATTAATGACATTATGTCAAAATAATC
>CAZBEU010000337.1:0-4822 GCA_964491005.1 uncultured archaeon
AGTCTAATCACGCCTCGTCAGGCGCGTCACATTGACCTCTTCTATAGGGAGGTGTCACGGCCGTCAGTTACAGGCCAAAAAGAGGATGTCTGCAGATGTCCAAATTTTAAGTAACTGTTTCAGGAAAGAATTATTATAATATTAACTTTTTAACATAAGCATCAATAACAATCATATCTGTTTTCGGAGATATATGTTTTAGTATTTTAGAATAAGTTAATGTTTGGATGATCCAATTATTCTCTTCTAATTTATTTTTGAGATTATTTATAGCTTTATTTATGGAATTAGGTTTATCACAAAATTGATAAATATGAATAATACCACCCTTTTCTTTTATTAAATGACATGCTACATTAATATACTCTAAAGAACTTTCCGGTAAATTCATAATAATTCTATCTATCTTATTTGTTAATTTTATACCTCTTTCATTGTTATTTTTTAAGAGATCCTTTACATTCATAAGAACAGGAAGAATTTTTCCCTTTAATTTATTCAATTCTATATTATTTTTAAGATAATCTATAGCTTTCGGATTTATATCAAAACTATAAATTTTTACATCATTTTTTTTTGCTATTTGAATAGAAAACGGGCCTACTCCAGCAAATAAATCAACTATATTTTCCTCAGATTTAATATTATTATTCGAAATTCTTTTCCTTTCAGACAATAGTCTTGGAGTAAAAAAAGATTCTTCAATATTAAGATTAAAAAAACAATTATTTTCTTTATGAACCGTCTCCTTAATATTTATCCCCTCCAAGAACTTTATTTTTCTTAGTCGATATACACCAGTAATCTCACTCACCTTTTCAAAAACACTTTTAACATTTTTATTTACATGTAGAATTGCTAAAGCAATCTTATTTTTAATATCCGGTTCTATATTACAATTATCAAACATATTCAATTCTATAATAGCAATATTTCCAATAATATCAAAAGATTTTGGAATCAATTCAATATATTTCTCAGGGATTCTCGTTTTTAACGCATCTTTAAGAGAATTATATTTAAATTTTTTATTATAAATACTTTCTCTTTTAATTATCTTAATATTTAGATTTCTATCAATAGATCTAACCATATTTATTAATTCTTTTTTATCACATTTTACAGGAAAAAAAACATGATTTTTTTCTTGAAATACTTTGTTTTTTTTGTCTAATATTGATCTTCCTTTACTTAATCTTTCAAATGACTTTATAAGATTTTGTGCATCTTTTTTTTTTACCTTTAGGTGATAATTTTTTCTTATTTTATTAACCATTTCAATCAGTTTTTTCAAATATAACTAAAAATTCTATTCTTTTTTCTCTAATTTCTTTAATTAAATCTCTTGACAGATCATCTGAAGATTTTGTACACTTTATCAATATTGTCCTGTCACAAATATAATCACTTTTACGAAAAACTAAATCATCAGTATCCTTTAAAGAAAGATTTTTATTTCCATATCCATAAAATGAATCTGAGACACTTTTTCCCTTTATTATAACTTTTATTTTTTTCCCATTTTTTATGTAATTTCTTAATTCTAAATTCAAATCCGAACATGCTTTAGATGCATTGATACCTAAGATACAATTCCCTTTTTTAGTAAGAAAATTATCTTTGGTTATTTCTATTGTAGTTTTATGACAACATTGGACATTTTTGTGACCATATGCTTTAATTGTATCTAAAACGTTCATAATTTAATCGAATTTAAGTATTTTAAAAGATCTCCTAGATTATTGAAAATTTTAATCGGTATTTTAAATCTATCTTTAATTTTCTTCACAATCTCTAATATTAAAGTGCTTTTAAAAGGTATTTTTTTATTATTTTGATTTATATAACTCTCTGGAATTAGAAAAGTGTAATTATTATAATTTTTAAAGTTTTTTTTGAAATAATTTTCTATAATTGCATATACAGTATTATCTATAATATCATATTCAATGGATTCATACTGCCCCATGGGAAATACATCAGATAATTCAAGAGGGATAATTCCAAAGTTACTTGAAAAAAAAGCAATATGTATTAACATTGGATTAATTACTTTATTGTGATTTATTTTTTCAATCCATCTTCTAATAGAGGGTGATTTTTCTCCTTTTATATCCAATTCTGGTAAGATTATTAGAAATTTGACGTGTTTGGGCACCCTATAGTTTTGATTTAATCTTAGGTTATAGCGATATATTATAGGTCTATTACTACTTTCTGAGGAAGAAAATAACCTCCCATGATCTTTATAGATTTTCTCATTTTTCTCAAATAGTGGAAGATTTTTTTTTAGTATTCTATATGCTTTTACTAAATATGGATGCACACTCATTCTTTGCTCAACCAATTCCCATAATCTACCTTCTCTAATGGCTTGTCTTATAGATTTCAGTTCCAAATGAGAAATATATAAATTATGCATTGCCAATAGTTTAATTTTTTTTTCTTCTTCAAATCTACGAATATCATCGGGTGAGTACTCAATGCAAATCGGACAATGACAAGGAAATTCATATAATTCCTCTAATTTTTTCGTTCCTGATAAGGTAAAATATCTCCCTTCTTTTGCATATAAGATATATGCAGCTGAATCCATTAAATCACATCCAAATGCGACCGCTAAAGAAAAAAATTGGGGTAATCCCAAACCAAACATATGTAATGGTTTATCTGGAATGATGCTCTGTTTAACAGTAGTAAGAATATTTAGGACTATTTCAAATTCATATTCTAAAAAATATTTTACTAAACCACCGATTGCATAGATATCAAAATTTAATTTACTCATCTCTAAAGTACTCTTACTAAGGAGATCAGAAAATTCCGCGCCATGAATAGGTCCAATCCAACTACTTTTCTTTTTCCTCCACCCTATATTATCTTTCGCCCTTTTTATGCTTATTTCTACTTTTTCTTTTGCAATCTCATATGAATCTTCTGGTTGAACAGGAATGTCAAGAATGACAGGAAAATCAGATCCTATATCTTCTTGAAATTGCTCTATTTCTCTGGGTTTAATTTGGATTTTATTATCATTATACATGTATTGTTGAAATGCTCCACTATCTGTTGCGATTAGTCCATCATAATCAAAATATTTATGTAAATCCTTTTTTATTACATCATGTCTCAATTTTTCATTTTGATAAATGATATAAGCATTTGTAAAAATGCAATTAAATCCTATCTTCTTTATTTCATTTGGTGTAATTAAATTATGAGAAGGATGGATAACTGGAATTAAATTTGGTGTTATCAATTCTTTACCATCTTTATTTATTTTTCCAATTCGCCCTAAAGCATCAATGTCTAATATTTCAAAAATCATATTTAATTTCAGATCGAGCAAAAATTTTTTGATATATTAAAGCTAAGCATTTATCTCTTATTTTTTTAATTATAACAAATTAAAATTAAGAAAAATTAGGAACGTCATTTAATCAAAAAATTCACTCAGACGATCTTCATTAAATAACTCATTTAACCAATCTATATGACCTAATATATAATTATTTGGATTAACCTTCTCCTCAAGAATGTTAAAGATTTCTTTTGCTAAATTGTCAACACTTAAACCTGTAACATCAATTTCAAAGATAGGACAAGATAATTTCTTTTGGTAAATATAATTAGAGCAATTACCTAAAATTTCTGCTTGAATATTTTCAACTATTTTCTTATTTTTATAATTTCTTTTCTCTAATCTTTTTGCTAATATTTCAGGATGACATCGTAGAATAAATACCATATCTATAAGATCATTTGGTAGAAAATCTGCAAAATGACCTTCTATTATGAGACAACCTATTTTTGTTTTAGCGTCTTCTATATATTGAAGAATATAAGAATTTAACTTCTCAAAATCTATAATATTAGTCTCTCGTTTCTCTTCATATTCAATAATGAAATTTTTTTCAATTACTAATTCATTTAATGAAATTAATACACAATCGATAACTTCTTTTAACTTTTTTGATAATGTTGTTTTTCCGCAGCCAGGTGTTCCTGTTATAATTATAATTTTCATATGAGTTAAAGAAAATTGAATTTAAAATCTATATCTTAATAATCAAAATATTCTTAATATTAAGGAGTGAATATATTAATTAATGGTGCGAAGAGGGGGCTTCGATCCCCCGACCTCACGGTTATCAGCCGTGCGCTATACCAAGCTAAGCCATCCTCGCTTAAGATTTTTAACTTCTAATTAATGATTTATAACTTTACTAATTAGAAAAAATATCTTTGACTATTTGTCTAAGTGGTATATAATTAAAAAATTTTTCGTCCAATTAGATATCTTAATTGATAAATATAATTAAAATATAAAAATAAAAGGTGGAGTTCTTTGTTATATTCATATAAAAAAAAAGTATTATTTTATCATGCCAAATAAATTAAATTATTCTATAGTTGGACTCCAAGATTATGTTATTTCTTTTGATATCTATTGTAGAATATGTGAAATCCAACAACATTGTAATTTTGGTAAAGCGAATCCTTTTTCTATAAATGTTTCATGTAATGATATAAACCATGCTAAGGAAAAAATGAAATATGAACAGTTAAAAAGATTGCAAAAGAAAGAAGATCTCTCATCTTCATACGAAGAATTAATAAAAAAAGTAAAAATAAATATCCAGAGTATTTTTTCAGAAATTTGGAAAAAGAAAATTAAAATGGAAAAAGAGGAAATACGTTGTTTAAATTCAAAGAAAGTAGATCCAATATTAGTTACTCAACAAGGTCAAGATTGGTGGCAAGATTTCAATCTTACAATTAAAGAAATCAATCATGAATGTGATAAAATTGGATAACGAAA
>CAZBEU010000338.1:0-2594 GCA_964491005.1 uncultured archaeon
AGGTGCATTAATTATCTTTATATTTTTTTTTGCTGTAATTGATAAATTTAGAATATTAAAATGAAGATTCTATGATTTTCTTATGTACACAACTCAATTAACACTTTTATGTTTTTTGCAATACCATCAGGCCATTGATGAAGACCTAAATATTTTACCTTTTGTTTAAATGAACCTGTTATTTTATTAAAAATAATACCGGATAATAGACTTCTTGTTTCGGATTCAGAGAATATTACCGGGCCTGTAACTTTCTTAACCTGTGCTTTATTCATAGGACAGATAATTTGGCATTTTAAGCAGTCATAAATGCAATGATGTGCAGATTTTGGTAACCATTCTGGAAATGGATCCTTATTTTCATTTAAATAAGATAAACATTTTTCATTATTAATTAAAAACCTATTCTTCTGAATTGCACCTGTGGGACAATTATTCAAACAGGCTTTACAATAAGTGCATGTACGTGCCATTGTAATTTCCCTCCATTTTTTATTATCACATGGAATATCTGAATAATAAGCTATAAAAGAAAAATTACTTCCCATGCTATTAATATAACAAATATTATTTCTTCCATAGACGGCCAATCCACTTTGAACAGCCAATCGTTTTAAAGGAAGATCAGGAGCTTCTGCGATTTTATAATTTTGTGAAAATAAATAATTTTTAAGATGAGATTCTGTAGTCTCAAAGTCAGACATTACAAGACTTAATGCTTTAATTTTTCTCCCATTGTACGTGAATTCAACTTTTGCGTAAAATGGATGTGGAATTGCAATAAGAATTATCGATTTCGCGGGAAATCCAATATCTGCTACTTCAAACTTGTATAAGTCATTTACGATCCAATTTTGAAAATTATTTAATTCTTCAAGTTGTTTAAATCTGTCAAGCTCTTTTTTTATAATCTTAAGTTTTTCTATCGGGATAAGTTGTGCTATTTCTCCATTAATAAAAGCTTTCTTTAAATCAATTCCTATCATTTATATCATATTTATTTACGTTTTCTTGTTTTGAGGGGTGATTTGTATATCTATATCCATAGTGATTCTTATCCTGATGGTGCTATGGGTCTTTATATATCAATTTATCTATTAATCAATTAATTAAATTATTCATACTTCATAAAGTTCAAGACCAAATATATCAAAGTTTTTTTTCTTAATAATTTTGATTTAGAGAAACAGAAATATAAATCTTAAAAATTAGAATCAAATGAACTTATTCCTTTTATATTTCCATAGGAGATTTAATAATTTTAATAGAGCATTATGTTATTTACATCAATTGCTTCAATTAGTAATGAAGTAATAATAGTCGTTTATTAGAGTACGTTTAGGAATATCTCCCTATATTTCTTCTTTTTCTTCATTATGTCTTTTTCTACGCTCCTCTAAAACTTTCTTCCTAAATTCTTCCTTAATTTTATCATTTCTATTCCAAAATTCGGGATCATCCATATTTACTTTCATATTAGAGACCATTGCTTCTGCAATTTCTTTTATATTCTGTTCTTTTTGATTTTTACTCAATTCTTTTCCCTTTGGCATTTTAATCCCTTAATCTATTTTTTTTTGGCTCTTTTAACACCAATTATTCATATAATAATTTATGTTTTTCCGGACTAAATATTCTAACTGTTTCATATAGATATATATCTCCTATTATATTGTTTTCTTCATATATTACTCTTATTTTATTAAAATTAAGGAAAAAAAAAACTTTATTATTTAGATAAGAAATCCAAAACATCCTTTATAAAAATCATTGTTTCTCTTTTGATCTGCAAAGTTAATGCATCTAAATCACGAAAATCAGGATTATCAACTAAAATATATTCTACGATGGAATCAATCCCTTTTAATTTCGATGGAATATGATATTTATCCCAACCTCTTTCCTTAAACAAATCCCAGTATTCTTTTTGGACAGTTTTATTATATCCTCCCAACCATGCTTCAAACCTGAATTCCTCGTGTAAAAATACAATTGCAACCTTCAATTTTCGATCTTTTAATAATGGAGGATTAACAGCAAAATAAGTCATATCCATATATCCAAAATAAAAACTCCCAGACACAACATAATCGGGATATTTATTTTTAAAATAAGATCTCAACAATCCAAAATATTCCATTAATCCTCGATAAGCTTTCTGAATTATCCCTTTCTTTAATTGGTCCCGATATTCAATTATAGAGTCATGAAAAGATACTATATATATAAATTATATTCAATCTTGATTAAATATATTTAAATTTAAATTCTTTCACATGAAAGTTAGAGTCTAACTGTTTTAAATAGATACATATGTCCTACTATATTATTTTCTTCTTATTCGATATTTATTTTATCTAAAATTAAGAAGATCTTTCCTCTTATAATACTTATTGAGCATATCTATGTAATATAAGTTAATAATTCTCAGTTATTTCACGATGACATCCTATAATTTCTTTCTATGATTATTTGCAGACTTTTTCTCTATCTAAATCTATATTAAAACTTTCATTTAAGATAAAGTAGAAAAAATATAATCACAAGAAATTCTGTTCATTTTAAAATTTTTAAAATACCATTAGAAGTATATA
>CAZBEU010000339.1:0-20397 GCA_964491005.1 uncultured archaeon
ATCTTACGGGAATAAATAATGATAATGGTAAAAGTGATATATATTATAAAAAAAGGGATTTTTCTACAGGACAATGGAGTTCCGTTGAGCATATTTCTATTAATAGTACTCAATCTGCTTGTTATCCGTCAATTACTACAGATAGTCAAAATAATATTCATTTAGCATGGTATGATATAACTGATTATGATGGAGAGTATGATTATGATATCTTTTATAGACAATGGAATGATACGTCTAAGACATGGACATCAATTGAGGTCTTATCAAACGAAAGTACAGGCCATTCTCAAAATCAAATGTTAACCTGTGATAAATATGATAATATTCATTTAGTATGGGAGGATTGGACAGATTATAATGGATGTGGTAATGATGTTGATATTTTTTATAGAAAGTGGGATAATAACACGAAAGAATGGTCATCAATAGAAGTTATATCAAATGAAAGTACGAGTGTTTCATATGATCCATCAATAGTCGTAGATAATTTTGATAATATTCATATAGCATGGGAGGATAGAACAAATCATAATGGATGTGGAAATGATCCTGATATATTCTATAAACAATGGAATAATTCAACAAAAGAATGGTCATCAGTAGAAGTAATATCAAATGAAAGTAATAATGTTTCGCAACGCCAATCATTAGCTACCGATTCTCTTGGAAATATCTATGTATCATGGCAAGATAATACAAATTATGATTATTCTGGTGATGATTATGATATCTTTTATAAAATATGGAACGTTACATCTGAAACTTGGAGCTCTATGAATCTAATTTCTACAGAAAGTACTGAAAATTCCCTTTCAGTTTCACTTACTACAGATAATAGTGGAAAGATATTTGTTGCATGGCATGATGCAACTAATTATAATGAATGTGGAGATGATAAGGATATTTTTTATAAAACCATAATTTCTAATGATAAACCAATAATAACAAGTTTTACAGGTAATATATTCACAAATGGATCTGGATTAGAAACAATCAATTGGACAATAAGTGATCAAATAGGAGGGGAAGGAATATATCATATATTAGCAAATGATACAGAAAATCATATTTACGAATGGATATCGTGGAATCAATGGACTAGTAACATAATGTTAAGTATTCCTATAAACCGTATTGCTCCTGAAACATATATATATACAATAGAATATTACGATAAATATCACCTAAAGGGAGTGAATAGTTCAGTAATAGTCTTTATAAATGATAGCTCTCCTATAGTTGATGGTCCTAAGGATCATGACGTTTATAGAGGTATAACATATCTTCTTACTTGGACAATAATAGATGATTTTGGTTGGATTTCATATAAATTCTATAACAATGGTGTTGCTGAAAATTGGCATTTATGGCCCTTGACAGATCCAATACCTTATTTACTAGATATTTCAAATATAGGAACGTATAATATTACTATTGCATATAATACTACTACGAATCAAATTGATTTTTATACAACCTTAATAACAGTTGTACGATCACCTATGGAAATCTTCATTAATGATTATCTAGTTTATCTTATAATTCTGATTGTAGTTCTAATTGGAATTTCAATATATATTATTCTTAATAAAAATAAAAAAGTAAAGAAGGTAAGTGTTTGGAAAGCAAAAACCGAAGTTTTATTCGAGACATTGAATATTGATTCTCTCTTAATAATTCACAAAGAAACAAGTACAATTCTCTTAAATAAAAATTATTTTAAAACAATTGAAGAACCAAGTTTGATTGGAGGATTTCTCCAAGCAATTACTTCATTTAAATATGTTTTAAAGGATCAAGATATAAAAGCAATATTACATTCTAAGGAAATGTTTTTATTAGATTTTAGAGAATATAAAATACTTATCGAAGATGGTGAATTTATAAGAATTGCTTTAATAATTAATTTGATGCCTTCAGATTATATTATGAATGCATCTACTAAATTTATCGAAGAATTTGAATCTCGATACTATAAATATTTAACACATTTTTATGGAGAAGTATCTATATTTGAACAATCAATGGATTTAATCGATAAATATTTCAATATACACTTAATACATCCTCATATGATAAATCCAAATCCTCCCTCTCATCCTCTAACAAATTTTCAAGAAAGAGTATTAACTTATGCAAAAGAATTCTATAATAGTAATGGCCATTTTCATGTCACAAATCTATTAGAGTTTTTAATAGTAAAAATAACTCAAGAACCAAGAGATAAAATAATAGCAAATATTTCAGATTTAATAAATTATGGATATATTAAACCAATTAGGCTATCTCCTTAATTAAATTATGATATAGAGACATGTCTTTTAGAGTATATATTTTTTTTTCTTAAATTTTCAAAATTGTAAATAATTATAAATCAAAGAAGAGATTAATGTTTTTTTTTGATAATCTTTAAACAAAACAAATTATCTAAAACTAAAACTATACTACTATAATATGGAATCCAAAATAATAGAAATAGAAAATAATAATATTGATTTAATTATTGAGAGTTTTTACGATAAGTTTTTACCTGAAGGGATATACAATAATGAAAATAAGAATATATTTGCTATTTTCTTTGAAAAATTTTCCTTTCTAACCAAATCTGATTTATCTGGAACTGTGATTTTTGATAGAATGGGGAATAATAAATGTAAAATAATAATCATAATATCAAGGGGAGGAAGTGGATTTTTTCGTTTAGCATATGGTTCTGAAAGTAGAGCAATGAACAAAATCACAAAATTTATCGATTCATTAGCAAATGATAAATCCATAAAAAAAGGATGATAATAATATTAACAATAACCTACTGATAATTATCAGCAAATTTGATAAATCTCTCTTTAAAAAATATAATAACTTTTAAAAATTCTATTTTCTTAGTTCTCTACGAATTTTCACATATCTCACGAGTTTTATTCATGATTTCTTAATTAAGTGAAAGAGAAAAAATACTTCTAATTTAGATATTAATTATTTTTTATTTGAGAAAAATGGGAATAGTACCTAGAAAATTTCCATGACCTCTTTAAAAATAAAAAAAGATATGCTCTAATTATGAATAATCTAAAAAAAAAAAGTCTAATAATTATACTTATTGGGATTTTATATTCAAATTGTCTTTTTTTGACTTATGCTAATAAATTAAATGAAGCTCTTAATGAAAATGACAATACTATAAAAAATCAAGAACATTCAATTTTAACTTATGGTCGTGATTTTTCTACTTCCATAATAGAATCTATAGATGGGAACTTTATAGTCGCAGGATATTCTGAATGTAAAATTGATGTTAAGACGGGTGGTATTCGTATTGATAGTGATGCAATTCTATTAAAAATTGATAAGAATGGAGAATTTATATGGAATAAAGTCTTTCAAGATTTTAGGGCCTTTACTCAAATTATCCAAACTAGTGACGATAATTTTGCTATAATTGGTATTGAAAAACCTTATTGGGTTACTGAAGGATTTTCAAAAAATGATCCTATATCTTCAAATAGTGAACTAAATGATAATACTCAATTGTATAAACTTGATGATAATGGAATACTCTTATGGAATAAAACATATAAAGGATTGGTTGATGGAGCAGCTTTTTTTGCAACGTCCCTACTAGAAACTTCAGATTTAGGATTTCTGATAGCAGGAGAAGTTATATATATGGATAATGATAGTATTAATCCAAATATCTTTCTTGTCAAAACAGATAATAATGGTACAATTGAATGGACAAAGGAAATAAAAACATCTACATCTGACTATTTTAGTTCGATTACAGAGACATCTGATGGGGGTTTTGCTATATTGGGAACTATTTTTGAAGATGAACATGATTCAGCAGATATTTGGTTTGGTAAAATTGATTGTAATGGTAATATGCAATGGGAATATATATACGAAATCGGATATACTTATTTTTTTAATATACATTCTCTAATTGAAACAACAGATAACGGATTTGCAATTACCAGTTCAGTTATACCCTACTATGGAGATTTATCCTATGAAATTCATTTTATTAAAACTAATAGTTCTGGTATGATAGAATGGGAGCATATTTATAATCTCGGTCAAGATAGTGTTTATGGATTATCTTTAGGTCAAACTAGTGATTTAGGTTATATTTTAACCGGACAATGTGATTACTTAAATAGAACAGTAATGTTTTTACTTAAGATTAATCAAATAGGAGAAATTGAATGGAATCAATATTATATAAGCGAAGATCTTAGTGGAGGATTTAGAGCAATACAGACTTCTGATGACACTTACGTAATTGTTGGATATAAGGATAATGAGAATAATGATCTATATGCATCTACTTATGCTTATAGAGATATTCTAATTGTAAAAACAGATAAAGAAGGAAATCTGGAATGGAATTTAACTTATGGAGTATCTGCATTTAGTATTATTCCAGAGAGTCCTGATTTTACTGATGAATTTCCATTTCCAATATATATATCTGGCGGATTGATTACTATATCAATAATTACTGTAGTACTTATATCCTTATTAAAAAAAAGATAATAAATTATTTGTTAAGTTAATAATTTAATTTAAAATTTAACTAACAATAAATCGGTTTTTTTTCTTCTTTCCACATTTAAATAAACTCTAATTATTAAGAATAAATGTGAAATATAGGTTTTCTTCCTTTTAACTAAACAACATATCATTGAGGTAGGTACTTAATTTTTTACCATGATTAATATAAATAAAAAAAATATATTAGATATATTTGATAATGGATGAAATTATATGTTAAATTCAAAAAAAAGAAATATAGAATTAGATGAAAAATATAGGGATATAAAAATATGAAATTTAAGAAAATAATAATAATAGTAGCTTGTTTTTTATTCTTAGTACCTTTTAACTCTACTTTGGCACAATCCGATAATATCCCTACAAGAACAAACACGGTTATATGTGAAGGTTATCATAAACATATTATAGAGTATAATCCTTTTTCGGAAAATCCTTCATTTGGAATTGCATTAATGTATGAACCTTTATTTAATATAAATACAAAAGAAAATACACCAATTCCAGTAATAGGAACATTTTATAATTGGAGTTTAGACGGTTCGAATATAACAATATTACTTAATTCAAACGCAAAATGGTCTGATGGTCAGGATATAAATGCTGATGATGTTGTATATACATATCAACTTGCGGGCAATCAATCAAAATACGCAGGAGATTGGGATACACATGTAGATCAAATAGTTAAAATAGATAATTATACTGTTTGTATCAAAGTATTACCGAATTTTGAATTTAGTAGTGTGGTTTTAGATTTTATTACTACAGATATTCCGATTTTACCTAAACATATTTGGGAAGAGATCGCTTTTTTATACCAGAATCCAACTACATATGCTTTAGGTCCTGAAGAGTTTAAAAATGATATATTTAATACCACTTTTAATGAAGAATTTAAGGTATTTTCTGGACCGTATATACCATATGAACAAAATATTTCAACAGATACAAGATTTGAAATATATAAATTGAGAGATAATTGGTGGGGTAAAGATGTTATACATTTAGACCTTCCTAGTCATTTAAATGGTAAATTTGATCCCCCTTCTTTTATAGAAAGTTATCTTTATAGAACTGGTAATGAGAATGCATTTGCCTATTTTTTGAAGGGTTACTCTGATTTTTATTATGGTTTTGTAGATGATTTCGCGGAGCAAATGTCTACACATCCTAACATAGAATCATGGTATGGTAGAAATTATGAGCAATTTTATTTCCCTCATGCTAATATTTATGATATTGTACCAAATCATTTAAAATATCCGTTAAATGAAACTTGGTTTCGTAAAGCTTTAGCTTATTCTATTGATTATAATAATATAATTTCTCAAAAGCAAGGATCATATTTATCGCGCGCCCGACAAGGTTTATTAGATGATCGGAGTCCTATGCAACAAATAGTATATAATCCTCAAATTCAATCTGCATATGGTATTTCATTTAGTTCAGATACTGTCAATCTACTTTTAGAAAAACATTGCTATAGAGTTAATAATACATGGTATACAAATTCTAATGAATCTATACCCGATACCCCTCTTGGACCATATGAATTTTATTACCCATTAGGATGGGGTGATTATGAAACCATAATACAATCTATAACTGAAACTTTTAATCAAAATAATATAGAGCTTATGCCAATTGGATTACCTCCTGAAAAATTTGGTCAATATGTTTCACTTATAGAAAATCATACATTCAATTTTATAATTAATTATGGTTTAGTAGGAATTGATACAACTCCATATAACTTTTATAAAGCATACATAGGGAGTTCTAATTGGCAAAGAAATGCCTCATACTGGATCAATAATACCTTTGTTAATTTATTTAAAGATTTGGAATTCACATCAGCAAATTTAGACGCCCAAATAAGTATTTGCTCTCAAATGCAAGAGATCTATGCAACGAATGTTCCAACAATCCCCCTCTTTGTAGTAGGTACACCCTATTTTTATAGAACTGATTATTGGGTAGGATGGTTGAATTATGATAATTATTATCAGCAACCTACTAATCTATACTCTATAAAAGAAATAAGTATCAAGCAAAGATTATTTTTAAATTTAAGGCAATTTCATGAAATAATTTTTCCTACGACTTTAATATTGTTCATTAGTACAATTTTCCTCTTTATAGCATTTGGATCAATCGTTAGTTATCATTATATTCAAACATATATGAAAAATAATCGAATTATAGGTTCTGATTGGGAATCCTTTATTAATAAGTATAAAAATAACAATAAAAGTAAACATAAAAAAAACAATCATTCTATTAAAAAGACTCCTTTTTCAATAAAAATTGGAACTAAGGAACTAGAAATTCCAGATAAGATTAATAGAGATGAATTTCTTTCTATTTTTGATCAAGGATACTCGCTAAAGCAATTGAAAAAATTATTAAATAAAAAGGATATAGCTTTATTATCAGAAGATTTTTTAGTTCAATTAAATTCTTTAGGGTGGAATGATGATTCGATCTCAGATTTTCTAAGGGAAATGTATTATTTTTCACCAAAAGAAAGAGAAGAGATACTTCAAGACATTATAGATAAATCTTTTGAATAAAAACTTGGAGAGATTTTTTGATATGTCATCATCTTTAGAGAATAAAAAAGAGATTATAATAAATTATATTCAAAAATATATAGAGAGAGGAAGAATTGTTGATTTTGATAGATTAATTCATTTTATAAGAAACAAATGTGCTAAAAATTCAATAAATATAAATAATCAAGGAATAAAATTAATTCTCAAATCACTTTTACAGGAAAGGATTATAGTAAATAGATCTACCCTACACAGGGATGGAATTTTAGAGAATCAAAATAGAAAACAAATTTATGACATTATTGTGAAAAATCCAGGTATTTATTTTTATAGAATTATAAAAGATTCAAATCTTAGTAATCGTATAGTAGCATGGCATATCAATATATTACTTAAATTTAACTTTATAAGTAAAGAGAAAATAGATAATCATGATGTCTATTTTGATAGTAATATGATTTTTCCAAATAAAGAATTAATGTATTTATTAAAAAAAAAAAAATGTAATAGAATTTTACATAAATTGAATAAAGAGGGAGGATTAACCAAAACAAAACTCTCAAAAGATCTCAAAACGCATTATAATATTATTTCTAAATATATTGATAAACTTGATGATATCGGGGTATTAAATAAAGAGGACTATCAAAATAAAACTATTTTTCAAATTAATGAAAAAATAAAAGATAAAATTATCTTCTTACTAGAGAGTTAATATTTTTATAGTAAAATATAGATTATAGCAGTATTTAGGAGGAAAGTATGTTATAACCTTAATAATTCCATATCGAAGAATTTAGGTCAAGATTCAAATTATAAAAAATTAAAAAAAAGTTCTGTTTATAAAAACAGAATTGAATTATTATTTCTTTTTTATTTAAAATACTATCTAAGATTTACTTTTAATCAACATTCTCTGCATATTTACAAAATGATATAACCATAAATACTATCAATATCACAATAAATATACATCCATATATCATATTTTCATTATCATTAGTACCACCACAATAATCTACTCGAGGAGTGATATACATTCCAGCAATATTCTCTATTTCTGGATCTGTAAATTCCATTCCAGAGATAAATAGTCCTAACCCAGAAATAGCAGATGAGATTATATTTTTAAATATTTCAGATAGTCCAAAATCCTCATCTCCAATAAAAAAGGTAGTTATAGTTGAAAAAATCCATAATCCGACTTTTGTGTTTTTTTGCCATTTACCATCACTATGAGTTCTACCATAGTTCATACCCCAAAGAAATAAAACTATAGCAATTACAAATGCAAAAGCTGTACCTAAATAAGAACTCGCAGGATCTTGTTCATTATTAGGAATGTCTGATCCTAAGTAATATCCCATAGACGCTCCTAATATTATCAAAGATAGAATATATGCTATGAGTCTTCCCCTCTCTCCTTTTCCAGTGCCAGTGCCAATCTTTCCAGATTCAGAGATCATTGCTATGCAAAGACTTATGAAGGTTAAAAATGAAAACGTATTACTACATCTATCCCAATCTATTAGTGGAGGATTTTCAACAATAGGTTTATCTTCAATATCCGTACTTCCGATAAAATTACCATATTGATCATATAGGGATATAAAGTAAGAATAATTTCCAGGATTATCAATGGCAACATTTACTTCATAGTAATTTCCTATAGTATCATTCATTTCAAATTGTTTTTCGCCCTTATCAGGATATATTAAAGTAAGATTGATTTTAGGATCAATATTTGGTGCTTCACCAATATATTCAACAGAATAGGTAAAATTATTTCCAGTATATCCCGTTTCAGGAGTTACTTTTACATTTTTAAAATAATTTGACAAACCATCAATATAACTTAATTTAGGATTAGAAAATGATTCTATCTGATCTAGTATATTTCCATATTGATCTTTAAGTAATATTACATAGTCATATTCACCAATTTCAAACAAATTAACAGAAGTACTATAATGGATATCATCACTTGTTTCCATTTCAATTTCTGAGATTGTACCTTCTGGAGAACTAATTAAAATTGTTATATTTGGAGTTATCTCTGGTAGATCTTGACGTCCAATATATTCAACGGAATAGGTAAATTCATCACCAGGTTGCCCAGAATCAGGAGTAACTATATCATTTATTATATATGATTGTCCTAACTCTGAATTGAATATTGAATAAGATTCTGATTCATGATTAATAATAGTCTCGGATTCAGAATATAATGGTTCTATATCTGTATTTAGAATTGAAGACATCGTTGTACTTGAAATAACAGCATCATTATTTAATAATTCTTGTTCTGAAAAATTGGCTTGCTCTTCTAGTATTAATCCCTCTTCTGAGTTGAATGTTAAACCCATATATGTCATTTCTGACTTTAATATTGGTATTGACATATTTAAAAATTCAATTTCTTTCCATTCAATCCAACCTTCTAATCTTAATAGATTTCCTAAAAGATCAAATTCAATATATAAAAACCCAATAATGGGTAATTTACCCGTAATGGGAATAAGAATTGCCGATAATACAAGGAGTGCAGCAAAAGTAATCAGAAAAGATGCAATATCAAATGCTAAATTAATAAAAGCTATTATTAGTATTGCCGTTCTGATAAGAACCCATATTAAATCTCCAAGAAATGATAATATCGCTAAAGCTATATCAATAATTGCATCTTTTATAAAAATAATAAGTTCAACTGCGGACATTACTAAAGATATTATCATAGAAGCATAACATTGTAAAGTTTTAAGAATTGCCGTTCCCCAATCCCCAATAGGTTTTTCTCCTGTTGGACTATTTTGACAAGTTGAAAGATATGGATTAATTTTTAAAACATCAATATTCAGATTCATTTGTTCAATAGCAACATGATCTTTCTTTGTTGAGACAATGCTATTGATGAAAGCTGTTTCACCAGTTGATTCATTGATAAGAACTTCTAAAAGAAGATTTAAAATCTTTTGAGCATCTTCTACTTTTAAATCTTTTTGTATCATCACAAAATCAATATTTTCACATGCAATCTGGTTTTCTCCAGAATCATCTCTTTCTATGCTTGAAAATTCGCATCCATCTAATGGAGTATTTTCTAATCCTACATTCTGAATCAAGGCATTTAATTTTGTTTTTTCAAACAATCTTGTAGGGATTACCACAGTATTAATTCCATTAAAAAAGGGAGAATTATTATCAATTGCAGTATCATTGATATGTAATAGAAAAACATTCATTTTTTCTTGATTTTCGTAATGACCATTAAATGTTGAGTTCTCTTGATATATAGCTATCGTATTTGTTCTTTCTAAAGGTATTGTCAAAATATCAACTTTTAAGTTTCTATTCCCATTGTATAGATTGTATTGCTGTAAATTATTTGGTTCTAGATTGTATTTCCTATTCCATTGTCCTAATTTTGTATCAGGCATTTCATACCTTACAGGTACAACATATGATATTATTTTAACAATCCATCCTACGATCCACCAAAATAATTTAGCTAAAGGATTTTGAGATTTTTCTTCTCGATACTTAACTTCCTCTCGAATGTCAATGTGATGCATATCATAGAGATAAAAGTTAAGATCAACTGATTGTCTACTATCATCAATATCAATATAATATTGATAATTTAAAGCTGTATTGTATATTGAATATGGAGTCCATATTGTTAAATCCTCTCCTTGATTTCTCATCTTCACACCAGCTTCAAGATGAGATCCCCCTTCTCCACTTTTAAAGTTAATTCCAAGGATAAGATTATGAAGAGGATCAACATCTCTATTATCCCATACACCATCTCCATCTGTATCTTCAGATTGAGGATTAAACCCATGTTCAATTTCATATGAATCAGATAGTCCATCTTTATCTGTACTATATCGAGCAGGATCAGTAATCCATGCATTCCAATCATTTATTCCTGAATTTATCCAAGTCTTAATATCAATAGAAAATTTTGATATTGTAAAATTATTTGTTTTACTATTTGTATTAATTAGTACCGTTAATACGTATTTTCCATAATATTCTAAGATGTTTTTACTATTATATAGATCTTGTAGATTTAGTTCAATATTAAAATTATAGATATCATTTGTCTTGAACTCAGCAAATTGTGAAATGAGTATTGGATCATCAAATCTATTGTCTATTTCATCCTTTTTTAATTCTATAGTAATATCTCCAGATTCTGTTATATGCTCTTCAGATATTATCTCAAGTTTTAGTAATGCATCATTTACTCTTCCAACTGACGGAATTTCAAGAGTCATCTCATTATAATTTGGCTCTTCATTGTTGTTTGTTTTAGTTAAATTATTGAAATATTTATCACTAAAATTAATAGTTCTCCAGCCTTCAACAACCATTTGAGTTTCAACACCATCCAATAAACCATCATTATCAAAATCATCATTATTTGGATCGAGATATCTAATCACTTCTATAATAAAATCCTCAAGCATACATTTTGAATTATAATTATCTATTTCAATATAGTACTTTCCAAAGTAGTCTGTATTCGTAGCATTTTCGATTAGATCTTTTATATCTATTACTTGAGAAATATATCGTTTATTATATGAGTAATTTTCATATAAAACAACATTATCTTTTTTAACTTTAATTCTCAAATTAGGTATAGATTGATCTTTAAAACCATATTCATTATCTCCAGAAGTTCCATATTCTCCAAAAGCAATGGTAAATGCTATTTGTGCTCCAACAGCTTCATTAATTTGTTCATCGAAAGATATATAAATTGCTTTTGTAAATTCGACTCTTTTAGATCCAATATATGTATTATTTGAGTAGTATTTTTTATTAGTTTTATATGATTTTATTTCAGAAGTATCAGAAAGTAAATCATGATCACTATCTTGAGATAATGGATTTGTTTTAAAATACCATCCGTTGACCTCTTCACCATCAGTTAAACCATCATTATCTGTATCGGAAACATCTAAAGCTGTACCTATAGAATATTCTTCAAAATCGTTTAATCCATCCTGATCATAATCAAAATTTAATGGAAAAGGATCAATTCCATCATATAATCCATCATTATCAGTATCAACAATTCTGGGATCTGTTCCTAAAGTATATTCTTCAAAATCAGTACAACCATCTCCATCAGTATCTCTCTCTCTTGGATTAGAAGTTACATAAACATCTAAAGAATTTATGTTGATAATCCACCCATATACTTCAAATCCATCAAGTAATCCATCACTGTCTGTATCATTATTATTTTGACGTGTTCCATATGTAAATTCTCCCAAACCGGTTGTAGGATCAATTCCATCATATAATCCATCATTATCAGAATCAGGATTTAATGGATTTGATTTATAAATACTACTCTCAAGTACACTACTAATTCCATCACCATCATCATCAGGAGCAGTAAATACAGTATATCCTTCTTTTGCTAATTGAGCTTCAAGTTCATCTGAAAATGTGTTTCCATCAGAATCTATGAATGAATTAACATAGAAGTTAGCTATTGATGATTTATTATATTTATCTATTACTACTACTTCTCCAATATAAATAGTTGTATTTTTGCAAGTCATTGTATTAGTTCCAATATTAGTGCCAGAAGGCATCCATGTTTCTCCATCCATTTGATTTAAATCATTTTGTATTGTCCATTGAAATGTAAACTCATTCTCCAAATAAGAATCATATACATATACCTTTAAATCGATAGAGTTTCCTTTTGCTCCATGGAACATATAAGAGCAAGCATACGCAATTGGTGGAATATCTTCGATTTCTATAGCGATATCAACAAGAGTAGATAATCCAGATGGATCAGTTACTCTTATAGAATAAGTATAATTACCACAATCTAAGAAGATTACGGGTTTTTTATCATAGGAGAATGGGTTTCTTCCATCTAATTCATTTTTAGAGACATTATACCATTCATATTGAAGGTTTATTTGATCAAAAAATGAATCATAGATATCTATATCTAACACTACTACTTGACCTTGAACCCCAGCAAAACAATAAGGTCCCAAAATTTCAGGTTCTTGTTCGATAACAGTAATTTGTGAAGAATTAAAATATGAGTTTCCAAAACAATCTGTAATAGTTAAAGAAATATTATATTCACCAGCAATACTCCAAGAATGAATTGGATTTTGTTCATAAGCATAATTACCATCTCCAAAAGACCATTCAAATCTAGTTTCAGTCGCATATTTACCATAGAAAAACAATTCAGATGTTAATTGAATTTCTTCATCTTCAACAATTTCGGCTTTAATTGTACCAATTTCAGCATAGGGGGGAACATCTAATATATTTATTACATCACCTTTTCTAATAAGATTTTTACCATCATCTGCGGTGATAATAACAAGATATTCTCCATTTATAGTATAATTTGTAGTACCGTAATATAACCATTCATATTCATTGGAAAAAAATCCAAGAGAAAGAAAATCGGCTGAGTTCATAGTACTTCCAAATTGTCCCCATACGTCAGAGATTTTATAAGTAATTGCTATTTTTTCAACATTAAGATTAAAAATATCACCATTTATATTCCTAAATCTAATTAAAATTGAATTCATTGAGTTTATGAAATTACTAGAATTAATAATATAGTTTTCTTCTATATGGTTATCACTATATACTAATAAATCATTCTTAATCAAATACCAATTTTTACCAGAAAAATTATAGAGAAGTACATCGAAATATTGGGATTGATCGGAACTTATTGAATATTGAAGCACTCCTATTTGGAATTTTTTATATTGATTTAAGTCTATCAAAGATAAAGTAAAATCAATATAATTATTCAATGAATTATATGTTTCATACGTTCCCGATCCCTTATTGAGTGCAACTTCACTATATTTGATAGTATCACTGATGAGATAATTTGGTAAATAACTATAATCTATTCTAAATAAATCCAGATCTATTGAAAAAGAATTAGTATTGTTCACAGCTTCAAATTTAATGAAAATTTCATTATTCTTATATAAATCATCTTCACCAATATCAAGACTATATAAAATATTTGAGAATTCTTTTTGATGGAAAGATCCAATTAAAATCCACTCTCCTGAACTTTGGTTAAAAATACTGAAATCTACTTTTTGAGATATACCTGTCCTAAAACAATAGGAAAAATCAATTAATTTGATTTCATCATCAATAGAAGCAGCATTTAATGAAAATTTAGTAGTACATGTTAAATTATAAGATTCTGAGTCTTCTAAATATATTGATTGAAAAGTAGCATAATCGTTATCTATACTACTTAAATCACCTATTTTATTTTCTATTCCCTCTTCGATATAAATATCTCCTTCTTGTTGATTAGCAATTTCAATGCCTTCAAAGAGAATTCTTTCGGATTGATAATTCAGAATTCTTGAAGAACTATACATAAGTTGAAGTCTATCTAAAAATAATTGAAAATTATTTGTTTTATTAACAACTTCAAATTTTAGATATAAACGATCATTCACATCAAAATATTTAAAATCAGGGATTGTATATCTAAAATGATAATAATCTTCGTTTATGGTTGGAGAATTAATTATTTCCCACTTATTTTGATTAAAATTATAAATACTTATATTTACTATTTGTAATGAGTCACATTTTAGATCAGCATTCAATTGAACATAATTTAAACCCTGTTCGTTCTCAATATCACCAAGATCAAGAAAAGTTGTAAAATCCAATTTAAAATTTGATTCTTTAATGTTTCTCATTGTAAAATTGTCAAAATAGATGGTTTTATCAAAAAAATCTAATGAAGCCGTAGATCTATGATATAATCCGGTATATGCAGGAATAATTTCAAGGTTATCAATTATATCTAATATAGACCAATTTTCATTATCAGAACTGTGTTCAAAATAAAAATTATTCTCCATTTTTCTTATTCTTAAGTGATTATCAGAGGAGATACATTCAGTAACATCAGTTTTATGTCCATTAACTATTTTTGTTAATTTCATTGTTCCTTCATTTGTAGCACCAAAAAACCACACATTTTTTTCATTTTGGTATAACAATAATCCATAGTTATGAAATCCCACTTGATCATAGTATGGATTTGCGATATCAGCAGTTATTTCCCAATTTTCTGAAGTTAATAGAGAAAGGGGAATAATACTATAAGGTGCTAAAGCTGAAAAGAATATTGACCAATCTTCCCAAATACCAAAATTATTAGTTCGTAGTTTAACTAAACCATCCTCTTCCTTTATTGTCCCAAACTTAATAATATGATCTTCCCAGTTTGGATCTCGAATATCATCATTAAAATCATCAGAAAATGCTATTTCTTCAGCAAATGCGTTATTGGGGCAAAATACAATAGATTTATCATTATTAAATTCTAAATCACCCGAATTATCAACCACGCTTCCATTTATAATTCCAAAATCAGTTAGAATCAAAGGAATATCATCTTCTATAATCTCTTGGAAGATAGGTGTTTTATTTGAATCTAGTTGGTTAAAATCGCTAATTTTTACAACAAAATTAACTTCTGAATTAATTGTCTCATTATTAGGAATAGCAACATCAAGTGAAGGTGAGAGATTGTTGAATTCAAATATTGACTCAAAATTTATTGTTTGTTTATTTGATCCTCCATCATCGTCGATTGCTTGAGCTATGATTTGATTTAGTATACTAGTATAATTGATAATTTCAAGATCTTCTAGATTCAATGTCTCTATCAAAAATTCTTCTATATCTATAATTGAGTAAATATTAAACGAAAAACCCAGTTGAGTTGGAAAATCGTTATTATTAAAATAATTTTGATAGACTTCTTGACTTGCTTCTATAGCAACGTATTTTTTCCCTAATTCTTCATATATATTAACAAAATAGGTTGCTGGACCTAATTTTTTGTTAATAATATAAGTATCTGAAATTAATTGATAATTAGAGCAATTAATTTCAATAAGGATATCAATACTATAACTTATATCCACAGAAATATTGTCTATACTTGGATCAAATACATTAGTAGAAAAACTAATAGGATATTTAAAAGTATTATCAATATAATTTATCCAATAAGGATTCAAATTAAGTGAATAATCAATAGATTGATCTCCAAATATTTTTCCTGATGTTATTATTAAGTTTTGTCCATCAAGAAACTCTAGATAAATATTAAATCTAAACCAAGAGTTTTCAGGAAGAATTTCTTGTGATCGTATATTGACAATCCAATCATTAGATAAAGACATTATTGTTTCAACTTCTTCACTATGAATAGATAATCCATTAGATTGGTTTAAAGATAAATTTTTTTCATAAGCAAACAAATTATCAGCTACTAATTCAAAAGTAAAATTTGCATTTTTATCAAGACTACTTCTTACAACTTCAAATGAAATATTTGAAATAATATATGCATTATAAATACTGAGGAGAGGATCGACATTTTTTACAAGGATTTTTGCAAAATCATAATTATAATCTTCTTCTGAATCTTTAACCATAACTCCCATTTTCCCATAATAATCATCTTGATAAATATGAGATTGTCGCCATCCTCCTTTTGCAGCATTATCAAAATCAATAATCCTTTCATTCATCGCTTGATATGCCCAATAATATTCTAAACTTGGATAATCGGTAATATCATCCCAACTTATAGCATTAAAGAATACAGTTTCACCTTCATTAATAGAAATAGTATCAAGAGTTTTTTCCAATTCAATATTAGGGTATGTATTATAAATTTTAACTATTTGAGCAAAAGAAGTAGTTGCTCCATTATTATCCTTACAAACTAAAGTTATATTATAATCTCCTGAATTTAAATAGTTATGGGAGATATATTTCCCATATCCAGAAGTACCATCTCCAAAATCCCAGATGTATTGCAATGTATCATAATCATTGATTGTATCTTTTGAATCTGCAGCTGAAAATTGAATATTTGTTTTTTCAGGATATAAGACATAAGATATTTGATTTTCACCAATCTTGTATTCTTTATCCCAACTATATCCTATTGCATCCACTAATGTAATTCCTTCATGGTTTAATGGTGTATCAAATCTAATCTTATTAATATTATTAA
Source organism: uncultured archaeon (assembly GCA_964491005.1). Classification (GTDB taxonomy): domain Archaea; phylum Asgardarchaeota; class Lokiarchaeia; order Sigyniarchaeales; family SOKP01; genus JAFGOA01. The sequence goes on from CAZBEU010000339.1 coordinate 17,212, forward strand.
ATTCCATATTTTCAATTGAAATAAATTCACTATCATCTATTGAAATGTCGAATTTTTTCATTGATTTATCAAAATGAATTTTTACATGATACCATTGATTCTCTATAGGATTTTCTAATCCAATAATTGAATATGATGTCCCCTTTCCATCTCTCATATATTTCCATTCATTATTTTCTGTAATTAACTGGAATATATTCAAATCATCTTCCATCAGATTAAGAGACCAAATGCAATTGGCGGTATCCATAGTTTGAACCCAAAATTCCATGGTACCTTCAGACTGGGGTTTGATATAATTTTCCATCCATAATCTATTTCTGGTACTTTGATCATTAATTTGAATAACTTTTCCAAAATTATCAGCTACGTCGATGTATGATATTTTTGATCGAATGCCTTGGTAGATGTTAATAGATTCGAATAATTCCAAGGTACCTGATAAGGTCATATAATCTACATATATATCTTCTTTTACTATAAAAGAAATTGTATATGAATTACTCATACTAATTTCTTCTGGAAGAATAATATATGATTGTTCTATACCAACAGTATCAACAAGATTAAATAGAAAGTTATTTGGAATAGATTCTTTAAATTTTAATTCAATTTTATCTCCTTTCAATAAAAACATATCTTGATTTTTTGGAGAATATAATTTTGAATCTGTTGTTAGAGATTCTATTTCTAAACAATCATCCAAGGATATTCTGTAAATATGGGTATTTCCATCAAAACGATTACTAGATATTAATATTTTTGAACCATTCGTAGGATCATAATTTAGCGCATTATTAATATATTCATCATTAATAACTATTCGTTGATTAGTTCCATCAATATCAATAGCATATACATTATCATTATCATTCCAAAATATGGAATTTCCATCCCCTGATACTTGAATGGAGATGATTTTTGAGAATTCTTTAATTGTATTTCTATTTAATCCATTTACATCACATGATTTATAGGTTGTAGGTCTATCAAAATTTTGTTGTGCACCCCATAATAATTTATTTCCCGTCGGAGATATAGCAGGTCTCCATGTAAAATCTGGATAAGATACATGACCCCAATTATCAGTACCATCATCATTACAAGTATAGGTTCTATAATAACCATTACCATCATGAGCATGAAAATAGACTTTATTTACTCCAGGAATAAATCTTCCCCATACAACAGTTCCAATATTTTCATAGTTGCCAGCAAAAATTTGTCTGATCCCGTTAGTATAAGTAAATGTAACTTGAGTCAAATCTGTTCCGTCTTCTCTTATTTTCCAGAGTTCACCTCTTCCGTAATAAGAATAAGGTTCCTGTCTCCATTCCCTTCTTATTTGATAAAGAAGCCAGTCATCTTTCCAATCTTCTAATCTACCCGCTTCAAGTTCAGAGGATATTAATCGGTGATTTATAAGTTGGGCACTTGATGGATCTTTATCAGCAACCCAAAGTTCACAATTAAAATTTTTGTAAACTATTGTTCCAGCTAACTCTCCTTCTGTAGTCTTCATATAAGCTAATTTAGTTCCATCTGGTGACCAAAGATGATCTATAACTTGTCCCTTAATTGTATAAATATCTCCTGGTAAAACACTTTTAACAACTAATTCATAAGGATCAAAATCTGGAGCACCTTCTTCAAGTCCATAGTTAAAGGGCAATCTTAAATAACTTATATATTTTCCATCTGGAGATAATCGTGGAGACATATCATTATTATCGATTAGACCTAAATCAGGGTATTCTCCCATACTCTGTGACCAAGTACTCATAATACTGGAAAAATCTTCACTGTAAAGAGGAGAAGGATAATATTTTGAAGGGATTTGATTATTATATATCTCCCATCCATTTGGTTTAGAACCTATCATACCTTCTCTCCAATCGTAAGTTCCATAATATTCTGGAGTATACAAATTAAAGTTATCTCCAACATTATAATTATGATCCCAACTATAACCTATTGAGTCTATATATATACTTCCTGTTGAGTTTTCAAAAGTACCAATTGAAATTGTTGAAATGGGATTTCCATTTGGTAAGAAATTTCTTCTAACAAAAGATCCTCCATCAATACTTACTCTAAATTCATTGACCGCTAAACCATAACAACTACTATCCGAAGGAATACCAGAATGAACTGCATAAAAATCTAATCTCACATGATACCATAAATTATTTTTAGGCGCTTTTAATGTTCCTAAAAGCTCAGAAGAAGATTTATCTCCATTTTTACACCATCTCCAATTTCCATTCTCAACATAAATAGATAATACTTCCAAATTGTCATTGCATAATGCAATATATCCTAATGCAGAATGATTATCTTCTGTAAGATATTGAAATTCAATTGTACCATAATTTTGATCTATAATTTTATCATAGATATAATTTTTAGATGTTGAGATAGTGTTATTCCCTTTAACTTCTAAAACCTTTCCATGAGAACTTTTCTCTTCTACAATATTAAAAGCATATTTACTACTTACCGTATCTGAAAGATTCCATCCAAATGGAATATCCCCCACAATATCTTCTGAAAAGGAATACGTAGCAGCGATTTCAGCTCCTAATGTAAATTTTGGAGTAGGGTCTTTATTTTTTATCTGTAAAAAATGTGTTTTTTGAGTTAGTGCACCTTGATCATCTTGTACAGTAACAGAAATAGGATAGACTCCTGCATTTTTCCATGCATATGATATAGAATTTTCATTAGAAATAATTTGATCTCCATCTCCTAAATCAAAAATATATGTAATATTCCCATTTTCTAAATCATAATTACTATCATTTAAATTTACAGAAATTTGTATTAATTCATCCTCATATGGACCATCTTGAGAATTCCATAAAAATTCAATATCTTGTTCTTCGAATTCAGGAGGATTATTAACAATTTCAATCAAGAGATCATTTCCATTTATATCTGTTATAGAATTCCATATAAAAAAAGGATCATCTGAGCTCTCTCCTAATATTAATATTGTTGCATTATATCTTCCTTCAGTATTATAGATATATTCGTAATATCCTTCCTCTATTTCTGACAACTGTGTTTGATTTCCATCACCAAAATTTAAAAATACATAATATTCACTAGGAACATTATATATCTCCCAATGAAATCTTATTATTTCTCCTACATCTGCGACGTTATCTTCTGTATAAAAACGTT
>CAZBEU010000340.1:0-6554 GCA_964491005.1 uncultured archaeon
CTGTTTGTAAAATTAAAAAAGAATTAACTTTTCCAAGGACTATAATAGACCAAAATAAAAATCTAACTACAGTATCTATTCCAAGAAATATTATTTGTGAGCATCCTTTTCAAGCATTTATAGACAAAAATTATATAATTAGAGGATATCAGAAGGTTGATTTTGAATTTTGTGGAATCTCAGGTCAAAAAGAATATTTATCTGAAGATATAGAAGATCAAATCAATTTGGATGAAAATTTATTCCAAAATTTAATAACAGAAGAAAATTATGTTGAATATCTACCAAAGAAAAAACATGAAAATATTGAAATATCAAATTCTTATGATCAGAAAAGAACTGAAAATGAAAAAAAAATTGAATTTTTAAAATTACAGGAAATTTATGAAGAATTTTGGGATTTTATTGATGATAAGAATGAAGATTTTCAAGCATTAATTATAAATGATAAAAGAAGAAATACAAAGTCTAAAAAATAGAAGAAATATTTTTAGGAAAAAGAGATTTTTTTTAGCATTTTTTCTAATTCTAAAGGTTCTATCAATTTAATTTGCTTTTTCTTTTCATATTTGGAGTGATTAAATTTTGTATGATATAAGGAACGTAATACAAAATCTGGTAAAATGCCTAGAGAATAGCATTTTAAATTAAAAAATTCCTTTTCATAACCATATATCTTACATGATATGACATGTTTTAAATCTACAGATGTTTTAAGTTCTTCCTCGGGATAATTCATTGCATATATTCCAAGATTAGATTTAATTTGTGCTGCTGTTAGTTTACTTTGGGCTTTTTCTGCAGAAATAATATAGTTTTCTAGCTGTTCTTTATCTTTTAATCTTAACCTTTTCATAGTGTTATTTAATTCATTAAGAAATTCTTTGTCTTCATCTAAAAGGAAAGCTCTAAGATTCATTATTATATTTGATTCGTTATTAAATTGATTTTTATCTCTTACCCTACATGATATTACCTCAGCTGTAGATTGCCAAAAATATTTTTTTTTTCCACTTATAAAATAAAAATCAGAGGTCACTTTTTTTTCAATATCTAAAAATTTTTTATCTTTATCTATACTCAAATTTCTTACCCTCTAAACCATCAATTCATTATGAATATTATATAAATACACACTATAAATAATTTCACTTTATATACTTTAAGATCTGGTTATAAGAATAATTTATATTATCTCTGAAATGGATATTTAACATTAAAATTAGATTCTGCAAGTGATAAATTTAATTCTAGCGTTACTAAGTGAGATTCTATTTTTAATATATGATTGCCTTTTGTAAGTTTTCTTAAGGTATTTTCATCAACTCTAATAATAATATCAATATTATCCCCCAATTTTATTAATCTCCCTTTTAATTTTCCTTCTAATATATCACCTAAACTAAATTTAGAATTGTCATGGTAAATATATATATTTTCTTGTATAGATTCATTTTCCAATAGTTGATGTGGGAGTTTTATCCTTTCTTCATCAAAATAAATATTTAAAACTTCTAAATCAGAAATAGCTAAGATAGAATCATCTGATTCTTTATTTTTTGTTCCCTCAAGGATTATTTCTTCGGGTAATTCAAATGGAATTACGATATTAAAAGCTCTAATTAGTATCGAATCTGCTTTTCCATCATGAGTGGTATCAACAGTGTAAACACTTTTATTTGGAGGGAAAATTTTTTTTATCAGTACTTTTAGAGCAGACAAGTTAAATGCCATTATAGATTCCTCTATTTTTGAAAATAGTCTATTTTAGATACTATAAATCAAAACAGAATTATAAAATTTTAGATATTTATTAAATTTTAGCTAAATTTTTATATTCATAGAAGTTATAATATGATTAAGAATGAGTGTTATTTTAGATATCGACCTAGTCTTGAAAAATTTATTAGAGGAATTAGGAGAGAAAGTATATTTTATAATTATCTCTTCTGAAAATGGTCTAATTCTAAAATCTCATATAAATAATGAAGAGTTTAATAAAACAGCTATTAGTCTTAATATTTCACAAGTTTATGAAAGTGCTGAAGAAATTACAGAATTGATAGGGGTGCATAATCCTGATTTTAATCTAATTCATTCTGATAATTTTTATATTCTTAGTGTTAAAATTCTAGATAAGATAATCATTATTTTAATGGAAGATCAAACCGATATATCAGATATTTTTCGTATTATTAACAGTTGTATAAAAACCAATTAAATTTAAAAATATTAGACTTAAAAAAAGAACTTGATTATAAAAATCAGAATCATATCTTTTTCTTTAAAAAATGGTTTAACTAAATGAACAATATTCAAATAGCATAAAAATCTATTGAAAATATTTATAGTCTCTCTTAGAATTTAATTTTAGAAAAATAGTTTTAAATATTAGAAATATGTTGTATATCTATAAAGGGATAATTTTTTTATTATTAAAATTGGGTTAATGAGGTTCATTAAGTTGAGTCATATAAAGGAAGAAATTGAAAGATATGTTGATTATTTTATAAAAAAGAAAAGATATAAATTTATTAATACAGAAGAAATCGACCAAGTATTAACTTCAAACAAATATTTAGAATTTGTTGATACAGTTTATAATTTTTATAATACTCAAAGATCTCCTAATATTCCTATAGAAGAACGATTATCGATTCAATGCTATTTTGAAGCAGATCAAGCAATTAATTCTTTCTGGAAAAGATTATTAGGAGATAAATTTAACAACAAGATAAAATCTAAATTAAATTTATAAATATCTTTTTTTAAAATAAAATTATAAAAATTTAAAAAAAATTCTTTAAAATATATTCAACCGAGAAAATAACATAATCATAGTTAATCTCTTTTTATAATATCTGTAAAATTTAACTTCAATTCTAATCTAAGAATTAATTTTAAAGCTTTTAGTATTTGATTTAATTTAGTGGATTTTCGTGTTTTTCATAGGAAAAGTTAGGAATCTATAAATATAAGATTTTCATTATGATCATTCAACTACTTTTATTTTTTAAATAAAAGATAAATATTTTAAATCTAAATTGAGATTTAATAAAAAACAATTAGAGAAATGACGATATATGAAAAATTTTCGCATTTTGTTTACGAAAAAGGTTAAATTCCTATTAATATTATTTATTTTTCTATTTCAATCTACATTATTTTTAGATAATTCAATAAATAAAAATATAATAAATAATCGTGGACTAAAGATTAATAATTGGGAAAACATACCTATAACAGAAACAAATGGTGATGCATTATACAATTATGCTACTATGCTTTCTAGAACAATTCTTTTTTACGATGCAAATCAATGTGGAAACAATATAACTGGAAATAATCGATTTAATTGGAGAGGAGATTGTCATCTTAATGATGGAATAGAATGGACTCTAAGTAATGGAGAGATGATTTGGATTGATGCAACAGGTGGGTATCATGATGCTGGCGACCATATTAAATTTGGAATTACAAATGCATATGCGGCATCAACATTAGGATGGGGATTATATGAATTTAGGGAACAATATGAAGAAATAGGACAATTAGATGACATATTAAGAGTTATTAAATGGGCTACAGACTATTTTATTAAATGTCATCCCGAACCTAATAGTTTTCTATATAGTGTTGGATCTGGAGAGGATCATAATTATTGGGGGCCACCAGAATTACAACTGGATTCAAGAAGTCCACGTGATATTATTGTATGTACCCCTTCAAATCCAGCGTCTGATGTTTGTGGTTTAACTGCTGGTGCTTTAGCTTTAATGTACATAAATTATTATGATATAGATGAGGAGTATGCTAATTTATGTCTAAAACATGCAAAAGAAATATTTGAATTAGGACGAAATAATTTAGGATTAAGTGATGGTCTAGCTTTTTATCCTCCAAGTATTTATTGGGATGATTTAGCATGGGGAGCTTTATGGTTATATGCTGCTTCGAATGATGTTACATATTATAATGAATTATTAACTATCTTAGGCCCTTCTTGCGCGGGTATAGATCATGATAATGATATTGAAAATGGATTAAATTGGGAAAATCAATGGACACATTGTTGGGATGCTGTTTGGGCAGGCCTATTTGCTGCAGCAGCAGGAATAACAGGGCATTCAGCATTTTTAGAACAAGTAAAAATTAATTTGGATTTCTGGCTTTATGATCTGAATGAATCACCGGCAGGATTAAAGTATTTAAATGAATGGGGTGTTTTGAGATATTCGACTGCATCAGCTTTATGTGGATTAGTCTATTATAAATACACAAATGACATATTGTATCGGGATTATGCTGCTAGTCAAATAAATTATGCTTTAGGATCAAATCCATTGCAACGCTGTTATATTGTAGGTTGTGGTAATAATTCTCCCCAGCACCCTCATCATGATGCAGCGCATGGATCTGAAACTGGTTTTCTTGATGATCCTCCTGAGCATAAACATATACTCTATGGTGCTTTAGTAGGAGGACCTGGTATGGATGATCAACATAATGATGCCACAGATGATTATGTTCAAAACGAAGTATCAATTGATTATAATGCAGCAATGGTTGGCGCTTTAGCAGGAATGAGAAAATATTTTGGTCCAAATCTTATACCAGATCCCGATCCTCTACCAGAAGACCCTATTCAAGCATATTGGGTAGAATCCAGAATTGAAAAAGATCAGAATGAGAGATCCCAACTCACCTTTTACATTCAAAATCATGCAATTCATCCACCTCATTATGAAAATAATCTACTTTTCAGATATTTTTTAGATTTAAGTGAGGTTTTTGAACAAGGTTATGGATTAGAAAATGTAAATATTGAGATCGTTGTAAATGAGAACCAAGAAGCTCAAGTTAGACAAGAATTAATTCCTTGGGATGAACTAAACTATATTTACTATGTTGAAATTAGTTATCAAGGTGTAGAATTATATAATAAGAGAGAGGTACAAATAGCGTTGATATATACCACTCCAAATTTTGAAGGAATTTGGGATCCTACAAATGATTTTTCACATTTACCTATGACAGATCAATTAGAACCTAATGAAAATATCCCTCTCTATCGAGGAGAAGAGCTAATTTGGGGTTTAGAACCATATAAAGATAGAATACCTCCCGAAACACCATCAGGAATTATTACTACAGTGAAAGGTAGTGCCCAAATTGATTTAAATTGGAACGATAATACAGAAGAAGATTTATCACATTACAACATTTATCATAGTACAGCTATTGACTTCGAATGTAATATAGATTCATTTATAGGTAGTTCTGAAACAAGTGAATATTCGGATACTGAATTATTACAAGATACTACTTATTACTATAAAATAACTGCTGTAGATTCAAATCAAAACGAAGGGATGCCTTCAGAAATTGTCTCTGCTACTACACTTACTCCTGATCCTTATCCCCCAGATCCTCCAACAGGACTATCTATAAAAAGTATAAGTTCTTCACAAATCGAACTTGATTGGAATGATAATACTGAAAGTGATTTATCAAAATATAAAGTATATCGAAGCACCTCAACGGATTTTATATCTGATCAAGCTAGTTTTATTGGTGATACGCTTGTAAGCACATATTTGGATAGTAATCTTCTCGAAAATACAATTTATTACTATAAAATTATCGCAATAGATACAAGTAATAATCCAAGTAACCCTTCAGTTGAAATAATGGCCCAGACAGATAAGATATTAGCAGGATTGAAAGTTCAATATAGATCCGGAGATTTAAATCAAATAAGTTCGGAAATTAGTTATGAATTAATATTATTTAACAATGGTTCTTTAGATGTAGCGCTAACAGATGTTACAGTGAGATATTGGTTTACCTCTGAACCATCCCTAAATGATCTTACCTATTCCTGTGATTATGCCGCAATTGGTGCTTTAGGAATTACAAGATCATTTGAAGATGTAGGAGAGTCTCAATATTTAGAAATAGGATTTACATCTTCTGCAGTTGTTCCCACATGGTTAGGTGGCGATGGTTTTACCAACTTCCTTCCAGTAGGAGCAAATACAGGAGATATCCAAAACAGAATTGGTAGGAATTCTAATATTAATTTTGATCAATCAAATGATCATTCCTTTGATGCTTCACTCTCTAGCTATACGGATCACCAATATATAACCGTTTATTATCAAGGAGATCTTGTTTGGGGTATTGAACCTTCAATAGGTCCAATAGAAAATCCTCCATCTATTAATGCTCCTGCCGATATAAGTTATCAAGAAGGTGAAACTGGAAACGCTATTTCATGGACAGCTAAAGATGATAACCCAACAACCTATACTATTACGAGAGATGGTAATCAAGTAGCTTCAGGTATATTGAGTCCTGGAGATCCAATCATTATTAATATAGATGGCCTATCTCCTGGTATATATATTTTTACTTGTATTGTAATTGATGCTTATGGTCTCAGTGATTCGGACTCTGTCACTGTTACAGTAAGTCCTGTCGATGAATGGCAGCTTGGCGATGTTAACCATGATGGTAATATTAATATTGTGGATGCATTGTTGATCGCACAA